>CAYJOV010000112.1:0-7647 GCA_964371905.1 uncultured Akkermansia sp.
GTAACGAGTAGAAAGAGCCTTCTTGAGCGACCGCGCGGGATGCGCCCCAGTCATCCTCTACTCGCTAGACTCGCTGGTGGGGGATGCTTGCTTGAGAGCTTGGAGCATCGCGTACACCTCCTCGGATAAGAGGTCTTTGATATTCATGTACTGATCTTCCATGAGCTTGAGCCAGCCCAGTAGCTCTTCGTCGCTTGCCTTGATCGGACTATGATAATGAATGGTCACGAGTATCATCGCTGCCATGGGGCAGTTATTAGAAGCTGCCTGACGAGCCAAGGCGATACTCTCTTCCAGCTGACTCTTACTGAGCGCATACACTGCTAATTGCGACTGAGCCGTACTGGCACCTTGATCTGCTAGTTTTTTAAAATACCTCAGAGAGATGGCTTCAACGTCTGGGATTGCTACCTTACTCGTCATGAGCGACGCAAGGGCGATCTGTGCTTCGAGATTGCCTTTATCTGCGAGAGCTTGTAAGTCGGGGAGGGCTTTGAGCAGCAGTTGCAGCGCCTTTTGCTTGTCTTGTTTCACCCATTGACCCTGATAGTACATACCGGATAAGACGTACTGAGCAAGCACCTCACCTCGATCTGCCAATTTCTGCAAGCGTGGGAAGGCCTTGGCAAAGCACTCATTCGCTTTCTTTACATCCTTTTTAACTAAGAATTCATCATCAGCACTGTAATAAGCACCCAAATAGTACTGGGCATAGATATGCCCTTGCTGAGCGGCTTTCTCTAGCCAAGCAATCCCCTGTTTAAAATCTGAGGGCACATGCAGTCCTAATGCATAAAGCCCTGCTAGCCTGTATTGCGCGTTATCATTCCCCAGTTTAGCGTGGAGTTGCAAGCTGGGGAGCTCCTCTTTGCTTGTGGTATGACCGATGGTCGAGAGTGCTTCCTGCGCAGGGAGCGACAGAGGGGATAGCGTCGCGGCGAGGAGGTAGACGGATGTGGCAAGTGAAGATGAGATGTTCATATGCTGAATGAGTTTTTTGAAGTATTAAGATACTATCTGCTAGACGATGTGAATTCAAAGAAATATACTGACAGTAACGAGTAGAAAGAGCCTTCTTGAGCGACCGCGCGGGATGCGCCCCAGTCATCAATGAGGAGGGCTTAGAATAGTGAATTTAAAAAGCACGCCTTAGGGTAATAAGGCGTGCTCTTGGGGGGAGGGGACTAGCCGCGGACGATGGAGTTTCTAAAATTGTTAAAGGCCTTGCGGAAGGCGGCGCTGCCGTAGAAATTCTTTTTATTAAAATCTCTTTCCAGCGCATCGAGCGTACCGTCGATCTTATCACAGAGATCATAATACTGCTTGCTCTCACGCGTCGTGCTCATGCGATCGCGCTCGGAGGCGGTGAGGCGTGCGACGTTGGACTCGATGATATTGTCCTGACGGCGCAGCTGGACGGCGAGCTTTTCGATCTCAACCGCGCCTTGTGAGGGAGAGGCGTGCCCTTCTTTGACCGCACTGATGACGGTGAAGAAGTCGGAGTAGGTATCGAGATAGGCCAAGAAGGCTTGATTGATGGCATAAAGGCGGTCACTGGCCGAGGCGGGAGCGACGAGCGCAGGGAGGATGGCAAGACCGAGGGCGAATGAGGTATAGTTTTTCATAGCCTTATTATAATATCCGTTATACAAAGCTAAGTCAAAGAAATAAAATAATATTAGTCGCTCACAGAGACGAGGCGCAAAGACTTTTTTGAGCGACAGAGGGGAAGGGCTGTAAAGCTGCTTGCGCTCCTCGCGCATCCGTGCTAGGATGCAGCCATGTCTGATCAACAAGATCCTAAAAATGTCATGTCCTACTTTATCGGTCACCGCCTCGGTGGTCAATTCCTCTCCCAAATGCTCCCCGGTGTCGAGCCCGCAGACCTCGATCTCACCCACATCGGCAAGGGTGTGCTCGACGGCCTCACGGGAGAGCTTGACATGAGCATCGTTAATGAAGACGCGGAGCAAATCCAGCAGGATTTCCTCGCCATGCTCCAAGCACGCGGCGAAAAGATCGCCAACAAGAATGCCGAGCTCGGCAAGATCTACCTCCAAGCCAACGGCGCACGCCCCGAGGTACGCACCGCTCCCAGCGGTCTGCAATACGAAGTCATCAACGAAGGCGGCGCGGACAAGTACGATCCCGACATGCACGGTGAGGCTCCTATGGCACGCGTCATGTACAAGGGTATGCTCGTGGATGGCACGGTCTTTGATGAGTCTGACGAGCCAGTCGAGTTCAACGTCCGTCAAGTCATCCCCGGCTTCACCGAGGCTCTGCTCAACATGCCCATCGGCGCGAAATGGCGCGTCACCATCCCCTCCGATCTCGCCTACGGCGCACAGGGTCCTGGTCCTATTGGCCCGAACTCCACCCTCGTCTTCGAGCTTGAGCTCCTCGCGCTCACAGCCGCGGCAGACGCTGGCGATGACGAAGATTTTGGCATCTAATCCATCATCCCCCTTTTCTCTTTTTCAGGCAGGCAGCCGCGGCTACCTGCCTGAGAGAGCATTGTATGACGGAAGGAGAGTCACACTCTAGCCTTGATTATTCTGGCTGGCTCTCTTATAATATAGTTTATGTTTCTTAACTATGCCTCTTCTATGCCACTTATTACCACAGCATTCTGTCTCCTGACGACCTCATGCCAGCAACAGCAGCAGGATTTTAGCACGCTAAGAAGCCCTGTCTACCGCTACATCCCTGGCAAGACCGCCATCCTGCAAAATGGCAAGGCCATAGCTCCCGCCTACGCCCCTACACGCGTCAAGCGCGCCATCGCTGCGGCCAATAAAATCGTCGGCAAGCCTTACCGCATGGGCGGAGGACATGGCAAGCACCACGACACGGGCTACGACTGCTCGGGCTCGACTGCCTTTGTGCTCAAGGAAGCACGCCTGCTCGATCCCAAGCGTTACCCTGTCTCTGGCGACTTCAAGAAATGGGGTCGCCCCGGATTTGGCGATTGGATCACGGTCTACACCAAGAATGGACACGTATTCCTCATGATCGCAGGTCTGCGCTTTGACACCACAGGCAGCGCACCGGGAGTCGGTCCTCGCTGGTACACCAAATCACGCGGCACGCGCGGCTTTGTCGTGCGCCACATCCCCGGCCTCTAGTCCCCCTTCTCCGCTCTTCACTCACACCTACACCGCGAATCATTCGCACCCCCCCACCCCCCATATAGAAATCACCTTAAAGATGAATGACACCCCTACACTCAATCACGGCACCCAGCGCATCGACGACATCATGAGCGCGTGGGAGCTGGACAATCACCAGCTCGTCGCCGTCTCCACCGAGCAGCTCACCCACAAGCAGGTGCAAAAGGCGCGCCAAGGCCGCCAGCTCACACTCAAGATGATGCAAAAGGTCGCCCGCGCCCTCAATGTCGCCATCTGGATGCAGCTGCCCAAGTCGCTCAAGGATAGCTACTACGAGTACATCCATCGCGACCTCTTCAGCTACGCCAAGGGCTATGAGGCCGAATGGCAAGACCCCAATGCCGCGCTGCTCCTCGCCGTCCAAGCCGAAGAAGAAGACGAGCAGTCCTAATCCCCTGATAACAAGCCCCCAGATCATCCCCTATCTCCCATGCGCCCCTCCCCTGCGCCCCAGAGCGTCACGCAGCTCGTCAGCCGTCTCAAGTACAGCGTCGAGCAGCATGTAGGCGAGCAGAGCGTCAGCGGGGAGATAGGCTCGTGCAAGGCTGCGAGCAGCGGGCACGTCTACTTCACCCTCAAGGACAGCAAGAGCCAGCTGCAATGCGTGCTCTACCGCTACGCCGCCGCGAGTCTACGCGTGCGGCTGCGCGAGGGCATGCAGGTAGAGCTCCATGGGCGCGCCACGGTCTGGGAGGGACGCGGGAGCCTCCAATTCATCGTCCAGCACCTCACCGAGGCGGGCAAGGGGAGTCTGCAACAGCAATTCGAAGCCCTGAAGGAGAAGCTCCAGCGCGAAGGGCTCTTCTCCCCCGAGCGCAAAAAGCCCCTCCTGCGCTGGCCGCGCAGCGTCGGGCTCATCACCTCCGCCAGCGGAGCCGTCATCGAGGACATGCGCCACCGCCTCACGAGCCGTGCGCCGTGGATGCAGGCCTACCTCTACCCCGTCACCGTGCAGGGGCGCGATGCGCATCATGGCATCGTGCGCGCCATCCAGTGCTGGTCAGACCCAGCGCGCTATGGACTCCCGCCCGTGGACTACCTCATCATCGCCCGCGGTGGCGGCAGCCTCGAGGATCTCTGGTGCTTCAATGAGGAAAGCCTCGCGCGCGCCATCGCCCAGTGCCCCATCCCCATCGTCTCCGCCATTGGGCATGAGACCGACTTTACCATCGCCGACTTCGTCGCCGACCTACGCGCCCCCACCCCCAGTGCCGCCATCGAGCTGAGCACGCCCGATGGCGCCGCCTTTGCCGCGTGGCTGAGCCAGACCGAGCTCGGCATACGCCGCCGCCTCCAGCGCGCGCTGGAGCTCGCGCGTCTGCGCCTGCGCTACATCCAGCAGAGCCGCCTCGGTCGCCCGCAGGAGCTTCTTAATCCCTATTACCAGCGACTCGACATCCTCAGTGATGAGCTGCGCCACGCCTACAGCCGCCATCTCAGCACACAGCGTCACCGCGTCGAGCTGCTGGCCGCACGCTTTACCCCGCAGGCGACACGCGCCCGCATCGAGCAGCTCCAGCAGCGCAACGAGCAACATCGAATCTCTATCCTCCAACGCCTCCGCCATCGCCTCGATGAGGAGCGAGCCCGCCTTGCCGAGCGCGTCGCCCAGCTGCGAGGCGCGAGCCCGCAGAATGCCCTCGACCGCGGCTTTGCCCTCATCACCACAGCCGATGGCACACTACTACGCGATGCCTCCGAGGCCGAGGTCGGCGACAGCGTCACCCTCACCCTCAAGCGCGGAGCCCTCCAAGCCGAAGTCCAAGGCCGCGCCCCCCGCGTGCTCAAGGACTGGAGCGATGACGAATCATCATGAACACCGTGAGCTCTCAGCCCCCATCCCCTCTATCCCTTCCCATAGACGCGCAGCGTGAGCGCATCGTCCACGCCGCGCAGCAAGCAGGCTTTTGCCTCCTCCTCAGTGCACCGACAGGCTCGGGGAAATCGACGAAAGTCCCGCTCTTCCTCCATGAGGCGGGCTGCTCCCAGCGCGGCATGATCGTCGTCGTGCAGCCCCGACGCCTCGCCGCGCGCATGCTGGCGGGCTACGTCGCGCGACAATGGCCCTGCAAGCTAGGCGAGGAGGTCGGCTTTGCCGTGCGCCACGAGAGCCGCTACCGCGCGTGGACCTCCGTCCTCTTCGTCACCGATGGCGTGCTGGAGCGATGGATGGGGCGCGATGCGACGCTTGAGGGTGTGTCGACCATCGTCTTTGACGAGGTGCATGAGCGCCGACTCTCGGGTGATCTCTGCTTGGCGCGCGCCTTGCAGATGCAGGGCAGCACACGCCCCGATCTCGGGCTGGTGGTCATGTCCGCGAGTCTAGAGCTCGACAAGCTGCAAAGCTACCTCCCCCAAGCCACCGTCATCCAGACCGAGGGGCGATTGTTCCCTGTGGAACATTCTTACCATCGCGCCCTTCCGCGTCGCGACGCCCGCGGAGCGATGAGCCTCCCGCCCATCTGGGAGCAGGTCGCCGATAACATCCATGAGGCCGTGACCCAGCAGGGCGAGCAGGGTGACATCCTCGTCTTCCTCCCCGGCAGCTACGAGATACGACGCTGCGAGGAGAGCCTACGCGGCTTGACCTGCCTGCGTTCGTGGGACATCTTCCCCCTCCATGGACAGCTCAACCCCGAGCAGCAAGACCTCGCCGTGCAGCGCGGAGCACGCCCGAGGGTGATCCTGAGCACCAATATAGCTGAGACCTCGCTGACCATCGAAGGCGTGCGCCTCGTCATCGACAGCGGCCTCGTACGCGAATCACGCTGGGAGGCCGCGCGCGGACTCTCCAGCCTCCACCTCGTACCCATCTCACAGGCGCAGGCAGACCAGCGTGCGGGACGTGCGGGGCGTGTGCAAGCGGGGCGATGCCGTCGCCTCTGGAGTGAGGCCGAGCACGCACGCCGTGCGCCCTTCCCCGCGCCCGAGGTACACCGAGCTGACCTCAGTGCCGCTTTTTTGCATCTCCTCTCGTGGGGCTGCATCGGGCTGGAGGGAGAGCGCGGCATACGAGCCTTCCCATGGCCAGAGCCGCCTGAGGAGGTCGCGCAGAACCAAGCTTGGCACTGCCTCCATGAGCTCGGCGCGATTGATGAACAAGGCGGCATCTCGCGTATCGGTCAGCAAATGGAGGGCTACCCCCTCCCGCCCATCTTGGCGCGCCTCATGGTCGCGGGCAAGGAAGCGGGCTGCGTCGCTGAGATGGCCGCTATAGCCGCGCTCATGGGCAGCGAACGCATCGCGCGGGCTGAGGGGCTCAGTGACAAGCTACGCGAGCCTGACGACTTCAGCGACTTTCAAGCCGAGTGGAGAGGTGTTAGCGTGGCACAGGCGCGCCGCTATGACTCGCGAGCTTGCAGCGCACTGGGTATCTCTGCGCGTGCGGCGCGGGAAGTCGTGCAGAGCTACAGACAGCTCGTTGATGCGCGACTGGAGCCTGATTTTAACAGCCATAGGCGCGCCATTGCGCAAGCCCTTATTGCGGCCATGCCTGAGCATGTCGCCCTGCTCAATAGCCATGCGACGCAGACTGCGCGTTTGCTGGGGAAGAAAGCGGGGAAACTCGAGGCGAACAGCGTCGCGCGGCATGGGGACGCGGAACTATTCCACGTGGCAGAAATCATCGAAATCGGGGCGAGGGGAGTGGAAATACGCCTCACACGCGCCACACTCCTAGAGGAAGACCAACTCTCGCTGAGCACGCGGGACATGGCGCGCTATGATAGCAAACGGAAACGCGTGTTGAACTACCATCAACAACTTTATAGGGAAGAACTCCTTGTGCGTGAAATCGAACAGGGAATGCCTGATCCAGCGGCGGCGGCGGAGCTCCTTGCGGAAGAACTCATCGGGGGGAAGGCGATGCCCTCTATCTGGGACGGGCATGCGATCCAGTGGGTGAACCGACTGCACTGCTTGCGCGAAGCCATGCCAGAGTTGGAGATGCCGAGCTTTGGGGAGGAGGACAAGCGCGTCGCGCTTTCGATGCTCTGTGAGGGGGCGAGCTCGTTGAAGGAGGTGGAGAAACGCTCCTTGCTGCCTTTGCTGCGAGAATGGCTCTCGGGCTGGCAGCGGGATTGCCTTGAGCGCTATGCACCGCGTGCGTTGCGACTGGAGAATGGGCGGGAAGTGAAACTGCTTTATAGGGAGGACGGCACGCCGAGCTTTGGGCTGAAGTGCCAGATGCTTTTTGGTGTGAGGGAAACGCCGACTATCGCGGATGGGCGAGTGCGTTGTCTCGTAGAAATCCTTGCGCCGAATATGAGGCCGTACCAGATCACGGGAGACATGGCGTCCTTTTGGAAAACAGGCTACTCGCAGATGAAGAAGGATCTAGCGGGGCGTTACCCGCGGCATGACTGGAGGGATGATCCTCACCCACCCGCGTGAGGCCGAAAAGAAGATGCGAAGCATCTCGGATTCTTAAGGTCTAGACCTTAAGCGATCACTGGCGATCGTTCGCCAGCGGGTC
>CAYJOV010000113.1:0-7647 GCA_964371905.1 uncultured Akkermansia sp.
TGATTTTTCACCCAACAAAAAGAAGCTTTGATATTCAGATATGTCCATTTGTGCGAATCCTGCAATTTGTTACATTAACTACTGCCAAAGTAATGATGAAATGATCACCTCATCTACTCGCGCACCAGCACCATGCAGCTATGGGGGAGCAAGTAGAGCGAGAGCTCGGGATGGATGCCTTGAGTGAAATGACGCTGGCTGAGGTCCTGACGCCCCAATCCACCATAGCGCGTGTCATCCGAGTCCAGCAACACGCGCCAGCAGCCCGCTTCGGGGGCTGGCAGCTTGTAGTCTGGAATGGCACGCGTGCCGCTCCAGTTAAAGACAAAGATGAGATCCCCGCGCATAAAGGCCATCACCTGATTGCCCTCATCGAGATTGAGCGGGCGCGCAGGGGGGCGCAGCAGCAGGTGATAGGAGCTGCTCAGATCCAACATCGCACGGTCAAAGGCCGCCAAGTAGCCGTAGCGCAGGTCAGGATGATCCACCAGCGACCACTGGCGACGGCAGTAGAGGTAGGAGCCATCATTGCCCTCTCGGGGGAAGTCTATCCACTCGGGGTGGCCGAATTCATTGCCGATGAAGTTCAACCAGCCTTCACCGCCCACGACATGCGTCACGAGACGTATCATCTTGTGCAGTGCCATCCCACGCTCAACGATGAGGCTCTGCGAGCCCTTGTTCATACTCGTGTACATCTCCGCATCCATGAGGCGGAAGGCGAGTGTCTTGTCGCCGACAAGTGCTTGATCATGACTCTCGGCGTAGGCAATATTGGGCTCGCCATAGCGGCGATTGGAGAGGGTGTACCAGATGTCGCCCACACTCCACTCCTCGTCCTTGAGTTCCTTGATTATCTTGATCCAATAATCGGGTAATCCCATCGCGAGGCGGAAGTCAAAGCCTATGCCACCCTCCGCGACGGGGCGGCAGAGACCGGGCATGCCGCTCATGTCCTCGGCGATGACGATGGCTCCGGGTTTGGTCTCTTGGATGAGGGTCGTGGCGAGCTGGAGGTAGGTGATGGCATCGAGATTGACCTGCTCGTTGAAGTAGCTCTCAAGACCGCTAAAAGGCTCATGTCCATGATGCACATAGAGCATGCTGGTGACCCCATCAAAGCGGAAGCCATCAAAGCGGAACTCCTCGAGCCACCACGCGAGATTGGAGAGGAGGAACTCCATCACCTCGGGGCGCCCGTAGTTGAAGAGGCAGCTATCCCAGTCGGGGTGCATGGAGTCGCGCTGTCCCGCGTGGAAGTACTGCCCACCCGAGCCGTCAAAATTATTCAGCCCCTCCGCCATATTCTTCACCGCATGAGAGTGCACGACATCTAGCAGCACGGCGAGCCCCGCCGCGTGTGCCGTGTCGATGAGGTACTTGAGATCATCAGGGGTGCCAAAGCGGCTGCTGGGTGCAAAGAAGGAGGAGACGTGGTAGCCGAATGAGCCGTAGTAGGGGTGCTCCTGCACGGCCATGAGCTGGATCGTGTTGTAGCCCATCTTGACGATGCGGGGGATCATGTGATCGGCGAATTCGCGGTAGCGATGCAGGCGGGGTTCCTCGCCGGCCATGCCGACATGGGCTTCGTAGATGAGCGGGACTTTGATCTTGGCAGGGGAGAATCTCTTTACCTTCCACACATAGGGTGTCTCGGGCTGCCAGATGCGACCGACAAAGTCGTGCGTGTAGCAATCCTGTGTCGTGTAGCGTATCCATGCGGGGATGCGATCGAGTCGGCGGTCATCTGCGCCGATGATATGCACCTTCACCGCCTGCCCGTGGTGCAGAGCCTCCGCGGGGAGGCGCAGCTCCCACATGCCGTTGCTCTGTCGCTGGAGGGGATGTGATTCGCGATTCCAGCCGTTGAAGTCGCCGATGAGGTAGAGCCCCTTCGCCCCAGGTGCCCATTCGCGGTACACCCATTGCTGGGTCTCGGGGTCGCGGGTGATGCCCATGTGGGTGTAGGCGCGGGCGTATTGCAGCAGTGAGCCGCTCTGTTTGCGTATGCTTGCCAGTTGGCTATCATACAATTTCATTCGGGCTCGTATTTCCTTTTCATAAGGTGCGAGCCAAGAGTCAGCTAATATCAGTCCTAGTAGTGGAGGTCTCCTCATAGTATAAGTATAGATTATTGCTTGATGTGATACAAGCGAATTGTTGATTAAAGTGGGGAATAGTTATAGAACAGGAGCAATGAGGCGGCAGCATCGCGCCGCTAATTGCTTGAGTACCGAGGCTTGTGTCCATGTCTCAAAGCCCAGCTCGCGGCTCTGCGCCATGTCCGCGAGCAGCATGTCCGCGACCGCGCGGTTCATCTCGCGGTCATTCATCAGGCAGTTGAGCTCGTAGTTGAGATTCAAGGAGCGGTTGTCGAGATTGGCTGATCCAATGCAGCTGAATTGCTCATCGCAGAGCAGCACCTTCTGGTGCATAAAGCCCGCCTCATAGCCCCAGAGGCGTACGCCGAGGCGCAGCAGCTCGGGGATATAGTTGAGCATGGCCAGCCCCGAGATGATATTGTTCTCTCGCTGCGGGATGAGGAGACGGACGTCTACTCCACGCAAGACCGCGAGGTGGAGTGCCTGCACGATGCAGTCACTGGGCACGAGGTAGGGGGTGGCGATCCAGAGTCGCGAGGTGGCTTCAGCGGCGAGGATGAGCACGGTTGATTGCCATGCATTGATCGCGAGCTCAGGGCCTGAAGGGATACACATTGCCTGCTGGGAGCCGACCCTCGATGTGGGCAGCTTGTAGCCGTGGCTCAGGTCGGTGCGCGTCGCGCGGTACCAGTCCTGCGCAAAGCAGAGAAAGGCCTGTGCGACGACGGGGCCTTCGAGCTTGATAAAGGTATCGCGCCAATTCTCCTCGCTCTCGCGACCGAGGTACTCGCGGCCTATGTTGAGCCCGCCCATCCATGCTTGATTCCCATCGACGATGACGAGTTTTCTATGGTTGCGGTAGTTCAGGCGTAAAAAGGAGCTCACCCAAAAACGCTGCCCAAAGAAGGGCGATATCTCCACTCCCGCCTTCTTGAGCCTGTAGAGAAAGCCAAAGGGGAGCTTGCGCGAGCCTATCTCATCATAGAGCACCTGCACACGCACGCCCTCGCGAGCCTTGTGCATCAGACACTCAGCGAGTAAATCTCCGACGAAGTCATTCTTGATGATAAAGAACTCCAGCTGGATGGACTCACGCGCCACCTCCATCGCCTCCAGCAGGCTGCGGTAGGTCTCCATGCCATTTTTGAGCAGTTGCAGGCGATTGCCCGAGCAGGCGCGTATCTGCGTGAGGTTTGCTATCGAGTGCTCGGCGCGGCTCTGTTCACCGAGATGATCCTGCCAGAGCGACATGATATGCCTTGCGCTCGTCTCGGGAAGCACCTGCTTCATGCGTCGTCGTATGCGCCCTGTGCCCAGTCCTAGGTAGAAGGCAATGCTAGGAATGGGCAGCAGCACCAGCGAGAGTATCCACGCGACAGCTCCTTGCGGTGAGCGTGCGTGGTAGATAGCATGAAAGGCTAAGATAATGCCCACGCTGTAGCTTGTGATAATGACAATTTGAAGAAGGGTGTAAGTAGACATTGTCAGAGGGTGCTGGTGCTGTAAGGGAGCTTGTGCTCGGTTAGTGCTGGGGTGCTCTCATCGTTTTTTCTGAAATTTGAGCTTGTCAGTTGCCGACTTGAGCATCTTCATCGGTGAGTTCGCCCCGATGCGCCAGCCTATATCATCGATCTTGCCCGTGAGCTCGATAGAGATGATGTGCTCGGATATCGTGGTGATGGGCGAGAGCGCGAGGCTCAAGATGCTGCCGAGATCGGGCCAGAGCTTCATCTTGATCGCGAGTGTCTCCAGATTCATATGCCCTGTGAGTGGCACGCGTAGATTGCTGCCCGAGGCGACGAAGTTCTCCGTGCTGAGCAGACCATCCTTGATGCGGAAGTCGGCATGCGCATCGCTGAGACTGTAGTTGAGCAGGTAGTTCACCCCTGGCACCTTGTCCGTCGTCGTGCCAAGGATCTTGCCCGTATCCTTGATGCTCTTCCCAATCGCATCGGTGATGGCATAGGAAAGCTTGCTAATCGCGCCGCGCTTGGCCTCCTCGGCTTCTTCCTTGAAGAACATAATGTAGGAAGGCAGGTTGTAGATGAGCTCAGAGATAGGCGAGAAAATCCCCAGCTCCATGAGCTCACCCTGACGCAGGTAGAGCTGACCGTAGCCGTCTATGTCCTTGATCTCCGTGCTCGGGGAGCGGAAGCGGAAGTCGGCAAAGCAGAGCGCGGGCGAGATCTCCGCGCCGAAGGTGCCTGCTATACCCTTGAGATTCATATTCATCGCCTTCACGTAGCCGTCGAGACTCGTTTTATCTCCAGAGATCCCTACACGCAGGTTGAGATCCAGCTTCCCTTCCCATGTGTAGCTGGTAAAACGATCAAGCTGCACATAATCATTCGAGATGCGCACAAAGCCATGCAAACGCTCCAGCGGTATCTTAATCCCCGCAAAATCATAATGCGCGCGGTGCGGGCTAGCGACCTCAAGCGTGCTGTACATCGCGCGCTTGCAGTCCGTGTAGATGGGGAAGAGGCTATCGATCGTCTTCGCATCGACAGGCTCGGTGACATCGAGATCGACGAGGATGCTATACAGCGGCGAAAAGAACATCCCGAAGGCATAGGCGGGGTAGCTCTGCCCTTGAAGCCCTTGGATACGCACAAAGCCCTCGTTGAGGTCGAGCGTGATGCGCTCGCCTGTCATGCGCGTCTCGGCCTTGCCGCGCGTTTTCTTCATCCTCTTGAACCAAGGCTTGTTGTCAAAGTCGATAATGGCATCATTGATGATGACGAGCATGCGGTCTTTCTCCCCCTTGACCTTATCACAGATATCTACCTCGACCTGCGCTGTGATGCTATTAAAGTAGCCAAAGGGATCACTCTGCACCGAGGTATCGACGCGCTCCTTGCCCGTGGGCTTGCCCTTGCTGTCGGTCTCGGCAATGATGCCGCCAACGGCGTAGCCCGCGTTGGTCATACTCAGCCCCGTCGTGGCATGGACGCGCAAGCCGTTCTCATATGAGACGGTTGCGTCTATGTTCTCCATGCTGAGGCGCGATTGAGAGTCCACCTTGAAGTCTCGGATGATGGCATGGGCATCGTAGAGATTAATGAGCTTATTAATATACTGCAAGCCTATGGTATTGCTCCCCTTGATGTTCACATGGCTGCTGGAGTTGCCTTTCACATCGACCTCCAAAACTCCGCTCTTATGGATGACCTTGAGCGGGGTCACGCTGTAGAGGAAGTCCCCCTTCTCATTCAGATCAAAGCTCACCGCCCCCGTCAGCGAAAGCTCCTCGGGGCTGTTGCCCAGACTCTTGAGCTCGGTTGCCTTGCGTAGAATACCCTCAGCGGCGATGCGTAGTGAGCCCGACTTCAGCTTGAACTCCGCATCCTTCGTCGTCATATGGATACGCCCATCTTCGATGAGGATATCCTTACTGAGCGCGACCCCATAGTCATCATAGACCTTCTCGGGGAGCTCCGCCATGAGCTGCTTGGCAGAGAGACGCGTGTTGATGTTGAATAGATGGAGCTCTTCCCAATCCTTCCAATCTAGCTCCAACTCGCTGCTATGCTCCTTGTCCCAGATGAGCTTCAGCCCTCCGCTAATATCGGATTTATCTTTGAGATTCAAGGTTATGGATAAACTCTCAGCACAGCGCTTATAGATGTCCAAGGCTCCCGTCTGAAGCTCCAACGTGCCCGCCTCAATGATCGTGTCGATCGCACCAAGGGGATGAATATCGTCGATATCGCGCAAATTGAGATTGATATTTTCCACCGCTATCTCAGGTACTTGCACCTTGCCGAGGTAGGTGAAAAGCGAGCTGTGGTCAATGATGAGCTCCTTGATATCCGCATCCTTGGGCCAGCGAATATCCTTGGACTGCAGCTCGGTCATGTACTGATCCACCGTGTAGGTGTCTTTGCCGTCCTTGAAGGTGAGCTTGCCAGCCTTGAGCGAGACTTTGAGCTGCTCGACGAGGTCGGGGCGCGCACCTCCCACCCCATTGAGTCCGTCGAGTTTTACCGTGATACTGGGCTGTGCCGCATGCAGCGTCATCTCATCGAGCGTGTAAGTGACCTCGGGCAGCGTCACGCCCAATTCTGCATGGCGCAAGTCGGGCACAAAGTCGATGAGCGGGCTTTGCCCAGGGCGGAAATTAGGCGTGCTGATATCGGCCTTGAGCGAGACGTCGAGATGCCCTTGGAGATCCAGATCCTCCGAAAAACTCGTCGAGAGTGTGTCGGGTGCAAAGGTGTTGACGAGTCCGCAGAGATCCTTTTCGAGTAGATGGAGATCGAGTTGGATCTTACCCGCGCCATTCCTTAAGTAGCCCTGCGCTGTAATCGAGCCCTCGGGTAGCTTGAGCGCGAGCTCGTCGAGCGAGAAACTCCCACTCGCATAGGAGAAGATGGCCTTGACCTCATCAAAGTTCATCCCGCGAAAGTCCACATCACGTTGCTCGATGCGCCCTCTGAGCGTGAGATCGCGGAGATTATCCTTCTCATCAAGCGCGACACTCCCCTGCAATTGCAGTTGATTCGAGGAGCGATGCAGGGAAGGTAGCCTCGTGAGCACCACAATATCTTCCTTGTCCATCAGCTCGCGAGCAAAGTGTATCAGGGCAAGATTACTATTGATGTCAAAAGAAATACTACGCTGCTTGAGATCGTAGGCTCCCTGCACCACCAGATTTCCCTCAGGGATGAGGCTCTGTGTAGCCAGCCTATTGATGGTGACGAGGTCATCGACATAGGACAGGCTCAGCTCCGTCTCTTTGAAGCGGAATTGCTCATAGCGCAGCGCGGGGATTTGAGCTTGCACGTGACACTCGATCTCCTTGTCCAACTTGAAGGAAACACCCAGTTGGGGGAACACACCCTCTGCCCACTGCTGGCTCTCCACCCACTTGCGCAGCTCCATCAGCGGCTCTCCCAGAGAGGAGAGCTCAGCGGCGAGGTCGATCTTGCCCGTACTCGGCGTGTCGGAGTCTGAGCCCGAGATGAGCTCTTGGAATCGCTCATCACTCATCGAGCCTTCAATACGTAGGGGAATTCGATCAAAGAGCAGACGCCCCTCCGAAAAGCTCAGGCGGTCTCCGCCCGCATGGTTCACCAAGAGATTAATATCTGATATGATGAAGTAGTCCCTCGTACTCAGCGCATGCGCGCTGGAGCTATTCTCGCTTGTGGGTGACAGGGGAATGCGCAACTGGGCATCGCACAATTGGAGGTGATGGGGCTGGATCTTGCCGACGAGGAGGTCGCCCAGCTCCACTCCGAGATCAATGTAGGGCACAGAGATGAGCGCTGGGCTGTCCTTTTGCTCGCTCTCATAGATATGCACCTCATGCAGCTTGAGACCCAATCCACGGCTAATCTCAAGAGTCGCCTTGTCCACACGCAGATAAATCCCCTCCTGTGCCGCCGCAGACTCTATCTCGCGTAGCAAGGGCCTAGGAAAGCCCACGAGTCCCAGCCAGACCAGGATGAGGATAAGTACGAGAATGATTAGAAGGCAGAAAATGGGGAGAAGCCCGCCTATGCGTTTGATACTCAATTTTTTTGCCATAAAAGTAGTTATT
>CAYJOV010000114.1:0-7576 GCA_964371905.1 uncultured Akkermansia sp.
AAAAGATGCCTCGTGAAGCGATTTTCGACTCTCCCTTATTTTAGAATGACGAGAATTTACAACTCCCCCATTATAAATCCATCGTGCGTTCCCATGGATGATCCGATGCTGCATGATGCAATAGAAAGCTTCATCTTGGTGATGCATGAGAGCAATCTCAAGCCAGAGGGAAAATACGGCTTGCCAAAGCGGCATTATTCAGCTATACTGACCGCGCATTATTATGCAAATTTATCTATGTCTGACAAGCTCACGTACAAACAATCCGGCGTCGACACCATTGAGGCGCAGTCCTTCGTCTCAGATATAAGCGCGCATGTCAAAAGAACTCAGCAGGCACGCCAGCTGTGCAACGCCTTCGGTCTTTTTGCCGCAGCTTATGACTTATCCTCTTATAAAGAGCCCGTCATCGTCACAGGTACGGATGGTGTAGGCACAAAGACGGAGATCCTCTTTGATCTCGATATGCTTGAGGTTGCAGGCAAGGATCTCGTGGCGATGAATGTCAATGATATTTTGACCACGGGTGGCGACCCCCTACTCTTCCTCGACTACCTCGGCATCTCCAGCTTGGAGAAAGAGCGTCCCCGCATCACGCGCCTCGTCGCGGGTATGTGCGACTACCTTGAGAGCTGCAAGTGCATCCTCGCAGGAGGAGAGACAGCAGAAATGCCTGGTGTCGTGCCCGAGCAGCTCGTTGAGATGGCAGGCTTTTGCATAGGTTGCGTAGAAAAGAGTGACATGATTGACCCCAGCACACTGAGTGTCGGCGATGTCTTCATTGGCTACCCCAGCGATGGCTTCCACGCCAATGGCTGGAGTCTCGTGCGCCGCGTACTCAAGCAGCAGCCCGATGTGCTCACGGAGCAGGAGCTGCGCGATCTACTCGCCCCCACGCGCCTCTACTATGATGTCGTCACCGATCTGCGCACGATGAGTGTCACCCCCAAGGCCTACGCGCATATCACGGGCGGTGGTCTTCCTGAGAATTTGGAGCGTTTCCTCGGTGAGCGCGGAGTCGACCTCACCATTCCTTATTGGGACAATGCGCCCGCTCAAAAAATCCTCGAATTCGCCGACGAGCTCGATCGCTTCAACACCTTCAACATGGGCATTGGCTGGGTCAGCATCGTCAAGCCCGAGGATGTAGACCAAGCACTCAAAGCAGGTCCAGGTGGTGTCGTCATCGGCACGCTGCGCGAGGGCAAGGGTGTCACCGTCACCGTGACACAATAAAAAACACTCCCCCTATTACAAGGACTACAAGGACTCCAACATGTCTGATCTCATCCAACATGAGTGCGGTGTCGCAGCTATACGCCTCCTCAAGCCCCTATCCTACTTTGTTGAAAAATACGGCTCAGCAGACTGGGCTTTCAACAAGCTTTTCCTCCTCATGGAAAAGCAGCACAACCGCGGACAAGACGGAGCGGGCATAGGCTGCATCAAGCTCAACATGCCCATAGGCCAGCCCTACCTCTTCCGCCAGCGCAACGCGAAGCCCAACGCATTGGGAAATATCTTTAATGGTCAGCAGCGCAATCTGCGTCACATGCGCGAGCGCGGCGAGGTACTCCCCGAAGATGCCGACAGCTACAAGCACCACTTCAACTTTGGCGGCGAAATCCTCATGGGACATCTGCGCTACGGCACGAGCGGACTCTTTGATGAGGGCAGCTGTCATCCCTATGTGCGCCGTACCAACTGGTCGACACGCTCGCTCATGGTCTTGGGCAACTTCAACATGACCAACACGCCCGAGCTCAATCAGCGACTCATCAATCGAGGTCAGCACCCCATCTTTGGCACGGACACCCAGTCCGTACTCGAAGAGATAGGCTACTACCTCGACGAAGCGCACACGGACATCTACCGCGAGCTACGCTCCGACATCTCGGGCAAAGATATCCCGCACAAGATCTCACAACGCCTTGACATGTATGATATCATAGGCAAGGCCTCGCAGGCTTGGGACGGTGGTTTTTGCATCATGGGAGCAGTAGGCAATGGAGACTTCTTCTGCCTGCGCGACCCGCACGGCATACGCCCCTGCCACTACATCCTCAATGACGAGTACCTCGCTGTCGCCAGCGAGCGCGTCCCTCTCATGAGCGTCATGGAGGTCGATAGTGACGATGTGCACGAGCTGCCACGCGCGAACATGATCAGTGTCAAGAATGACGGCAAGATCGCGATTAAGGAATACACCACTCCCCTTGAGTCCACACCCTGCTCCTTTGAGTCCATCTACTTCTCACGCAGCAATGACCCCATCATCTACCGCGTGCGCAAGGCTCTAGGCTCAGCGCTCACCGAGAAGGTGGTCGAGAGCCTTGATGGGAATTTCTCCAAGGCCGCCATTTCTTATATCCCCAATACCTCCGAGGTCGCCTACTACGGTCTCCTTGAGGGGCTGCGCGCCTACCGCCGTGAGCGCGTGACGCAAGCCATGCTTGAGGCCTTCCGCAACAACAGACTTGATGAGGAGCTCATTGAGGAGCTCATCATGCGACGCTGGCCACGCGCCGAGAAGATCGTGCACAAGGATCTCAAGCTACGCACCTTCATCACCCAAGAGTCGAATCGCGGACAGCTCGTATCCCAAGTCTACGATCTCACCTATGGAGCAGTAGGCGAGGATGAAGTCCTCGTCGCCATCGACGACTCTATTGTGCGCGGCACCACGCTCAAAAAGTCGCTACTGCGCCTCCTCGGACGCGCCAAGCCACGCAAAATCGTCATTGCCTCCTCAGCCCCCCAGATCCGCTACCCTGACTGCTATGGCATTGACATGAGCGAGCTAGGTAAATTCATCGCCTTCCAAGCAGCTATCTCTCTGCTCAAGAAGCGTGGCATGTACGACTACATCGACTCCATCTACGAGGAATGCCGCCGCCAGCTCACACTCCCCGTCGAGAAACGCTGCAATCCCGTCAAGCAGATCTATACCCCCTTCACCACCGACGAGATCACCGAGGAAATCTCGCAGCTCGTCACCCCCGACAGCTCACCCTGCCCCGTGCAGGTCATCTACCAATCACTTGAGGGTCTCCATCAGTCCATTGAGGGACCCTGCGGTGACTGGTACTTTAGTGGAGACTACCCGACACCGGGCGGCTACACCACTGTCAACATCGCCTTCATCAACTGGTTTGAAGGACGCGATGGTCGTGCATACTCGCTCCCCGTCTAGGGGCGCGAGTAGCAGCGCGATAGATTCAACAAACACCTTTTATCTATGAACACGGATCGCTACGAAAACGTCGATGATGCCACCTTGGTCGAATCCACGATGGCAGGAGAGACCCGTGCCTTCGACGAGCTCATCCGTCGCCATAGCCGCAAGCTCCACGCCATGCTCCTCCAGATGCTGGGCAATGAAGCGGATGCCTTCGATGTAGGGCAAGAGGCCTTTCTCAAGGCCTTCCACTCGCTACGCTACTTCAGCGGCAAGAGTGCCTTCTACACATGGCTCTACTCCATTGCGGCGAACCACGCCCGCAACTTTCTACGCAAGCGCAAGAGAGAAAGCACCTACAGCCTTAATGACTCCGAGAGTGGGGATCCCCTCGAAAAGGATGGTCGACTCGCCGATCAGGGACTTGAGTCAGACCCTGTCCGTCAAGCGCAGGTCAAAGATCTCAAAGTCAAGCTCTTTGACGCCATCAACACGCTCTCCCCAGCGCATCGTGAGGTCGTCATCCTCTGCGATGTGCAGGGCATGAGCTACCCTGAGATTGCCGAGATTCTCAATATCTCACAGGGCACACTGCGCTCGCGCCTCCACTATGCGCACAAGCAGCTCCAAGGCATCCTCTCCGAAGAGCGCTTTCATTAAATACATTCGTCAAATGACGCTGTACAATGCAAAAAAGCCAGAATGAAGACATTTTTGGCTTTACATTTTTACATCCATCAGGCATGCTCCCCGCGTAAAATATAATATCTTACCCTGTCTCCCATCACATGACATTTTCTGATCTTGGCATCTGCCCCGAAATACTCGAAGCCATTGAAGTCCTAGGCTTTGATACACCCTCTACTATTCAGCAGAGAGCCATACCTGTCGCGCTGCAAGGCGAAGACATCGTGGGACTCTCCCACACGGGATCAGGCAAGACCCTCGCCTTCTCCATCCCAGCACTTGAGTGCATCGACCCCTCCATACGTGACGTACAGGTGCTCTGTCTAGCACCCACGCGCGAGCTAGCCGTACAGATAAGCCGCGAGGTGGACAAGCTTGCACTCTTTATGGATGGTGTGAGTGCAGTGCCTATCTATGGTGGTACCTCCTTTGGACCTCAGCTCACCGCGCTCAAGCGAGGAGTCCAATTCGTCGTGGGCACCCCAGGACGCGTCCTTGATCTACTGGAGAAGGGAGATCTGCGCACGGACTCGATCTCGATGTTTATCCTTGATGAGGCTGATGAGATGCTCGACATGGGCTTCCAAGAAGATCTGGATCGCATCGTCGCCATGCTACCAGAGACCAAGCAGACCCTCTTTTTCTCCGCGACGATGTCGCCCGCCATTCGCAACCTCATTGAGCGCCTCTCTGACAGCGCAGAGGAGATCATCATTGAGCGTCCCGTCATGACTGTTCCCACCTGCGAACAGATTGTCTACGAGGTCGTCTTCTCCTCACGCATCGAGGTACTCAGCCGCCTTATTGAGATGGGACGCATGAAGCGCGGTCTCGTCTTTGCCAATACAAAGCGCGTTGTCGACGACATCGTCGATGGACTACTGTCGCGTGGATACGCCGTTGACCGTCTGCATGGCGATATGCCACAGAGTCTGCGCGAGCGCGTGATGGACTCCTACCGCAAGGGCAATCTCAATGTACTCGTAGCAACCGATATTGCGGCACGTGGTATTGATATTCAAGATGTGGATGCTGTTGTAAACTTTGAGCTACCCCGTGATCCTGAGGACTATGTCCACCGTATCGGACGCACGGCGCGTGCGGGACGCACAGGGAAGGCTATCTCTTTTATAGGGCGTCGCGACTTCTCCCTGCTCAGCCGCATTGAGCGCTTCATCCGCACCAAGATGAATCGCGAGAAGGTGATGACAGCACAGCAGGTCGAGCATGCCCGTCAGGAAGCCCTTGTCGATGCGATCTTGGAGCAAGCCGCTCAGTGCGAAGTCATCCCAGAAGAGCTCAGCGAGATCGAGCTGCCTGCCGAGAAACTGCTCGGAGCCATGTTCCACCTACTCACGAGCAAGGTCACACGTGAAATCCAGCCCATCCCCGAGGACAGACCCAGCAAGTACTCGCAAACCGCACGTCAGCAAAGCGACAGCATGGAAAGCCCCCATCATACAGAGAAAGGCAGTGACTGGAGCAAGCTCAGCGAGAGCAAAACACTCTTCATGAATGCGGGCAAGATGCTCGGCATACGCCCCAAGGATATCGCAGGACTCTTTTACAATGAAGGAGGAGCACCCAAGGGCAGTGTCGGCGATATACGACTCTTCCCCAAGCATGCCCTCATCGAGGTCAGCCCCGAGGTAGCACCCAAGCTCATCGAGCAGCTGGGCACCTGCCACATCTGCGGCTATGAGATCAATATACGTGAAGACAAGGGACGCCCCGAGGGCTCGAGCTATGGTGACGGGATGCGTGATACACATGAGCGCACCGAGCGTCGCAGCTTTAGCCGTGACCGCGACGGAGATCGTCGCTCAGGCGGATCTCGTGGACGCTTTGGCAATGATAGAGGCGATCGTCATGGCAGCCGTGATCGTGATCGCGACCGTGGCGCACGCGGTGGACGCTATCGTGGGAGAGAGCAAGACTCTGGCTTTGGTGGTCAGGGGCGAGGCGGACGCTTCGGCGGCTCGCGCGGTGGTCGCTTCAGCAAATAGGCAGCACTTAGCATTTTTCATTAAGGGCAACTAACTCAGCTAGAGTTAGTTGCTCTTTTATATACCATGATGGCAACCCGACGCGATCGAGAAGTCTGTAAGTGAGGAGCAACTGATGGGAGGAGACAGAGTGGCTGATTTTCCTTGCCAGCGCACTACAGCTGTAGTACCTTATAGCTTGAAATTGCTTCCTCCCCACCATGAACCCCTCTTTCTGCAAACGCCCCCTTTCGTGGGGTTTCCGTCTCGTTCTCGCCTTATTCGCCCTTGTACTCGCCAATGTCATCGCGGTCTCTAGGAGTAGCGTTGAGTCCGAGTGGCGGGACTATCAGCCGTGGCTTGGTGAGCCAGAGGAGCTAATCAAGCACGTCGAGTACATAGACTCAGGGGGAAGTGATGTCTTTCATCTACGTCTCTCGGAGCAGCAGGATTGGGTGCTGACCCTGCGCCTCGAGGGCAGTACGAAGGATCCTGCTCAAGCGGGCTGTTACCTCATTATAGACCAGAATATCAAGCTTGAACAAAGCGGTACTCCTGAGCGGATGTACACTATCTCCTTACGGCGTCTGACAGACCGTGAGAATGGCGATCATCTCAAGGATATCTATGAGCTCTCCCTTTTCCGTGTCTTCCCCTCTGAGGGATCAACAAAAGAAATGATCACGCTGCTCAAGCGTTACCCCGAGCAGGAGCGCAGCACCGTGGAGAACATCGTCAATTGGGGCTCTTTGGTGCTCTTTTTCTTCCTTCCAGCCCTAGTGGGGCGTCTCTTTGTACGGAGACGTGAGGGATTATTTCCATCCAAGGAGTTGTTGTTTAGTTTTATAGGGGCGTGTATCTTCTTTATTCCTTTCCTGATTACTTCCTTCTTGAGTACTGAGGCGTGGACGAGCTCATCTTCTAATAGAGGTCTATTGCTGTTCTATGGCTCATTTGTGCTCGGGCCCGTCATTTGCGGCCCCACCAGCTTGATCCTCTATCTCATCATCGGTCTGTACCGCCGGTGGAGACGGAGTCGAGAGCTCGCCGCCCTGCCCACCCCGCCTGATGCGGGGGCTCTCTAGTGCCATTTTCATCACCATCCTCTGGTTATGAGTAACACCTCTTTCGCAAAGCGTCTCTTCTCCTGGATTTTCTGTCTCTTCTCTTGGATTTTCCGTCTCGTTCTCGTTTTGCTCGGCTTCGTGCTCTTCAATTTTTTAGCGCTCTATATAGCTGTCGTCGATAACGTATGGCGAGGCTATCAGCCGTGGCTCGGTGAACCAAAAGAAATGATAAGGCAAGTAAATACAGATAATTGTGATGTTTTTCATTTGCGGCTCTCTGAGGAGCAGCTTGCCGACTGGGTGCAGACCCTGCGCCTCGACGGTCGTGTTAAAGATCCAACTCAAGCGCTTTTTTACGTCACATCAACCCAGAATATCAAGCTTGGAAATAGCAATTCTCCTGAGCAGATTTACAGTATCTCCTTGCAGCGTCCGACACTCGTCGTGGATAGCGACGATCTCAAGGATAGGTATGAGCTTTATATTCATCGCCTTTCCCCCTCTGAAGTATCAACAAAAGAAATTCACATGCTGTCCAAGCGCTACCCCGAGCAGGAGCGCAGCACCAAGGAGAACATCCTCGATGGGGGCTCTCTGTTGGTTCTTTTCTTCCTTCCAGCCCTGCTAGCGCGTCTCTTTGTCCGCAAGCGTGAGGGTTT
>CAYJOV010000115.1:0-7444 GCA_964371905.1 uncultured Akkermansia sp.
CGAATTGGACGATGACGCCGTGGGGCTGCTCCTGATCGCAGATGTTGAGCACGTCCTCAAGGGTCAGTGGCTCAAAGTAAAGCTTGTCCGAGGTGTCGTAGTCGGTGGAGACGGTCTCGGGGTTCGAGTTCACCATGATGGTCTCGTAGCCCAATTCCTTGAGAGCAAAGGAGGCATGCACACAGCAGTAGTCGAACTCGATACCCTGTCCGATGCGGTTCGGGCCGCCACCGAGGATGATGATCTTCTTCTTGTCATTGGGGCGCGCCTCATTCTCGTCTCCATAGGTGGAGTAGTAGTAGGGCGTGAAGGCTTCAAACTCAGCCGCGCAGGTGTCCACAAGGCGGTAGGTAGGCAGGATGCCTTTTTCCTTGCGCTCGGCGCGTACCGCGTCTTCGCTGATGCCGCGTGCGCGTGCGATCTGGCGGTCGGCAAAGCCGAGCTTCTTCGCCTGACGCAGGTCGAGGTCCTTGAGTCCCATACCCGCGGTGGCGAGCTGCTCAAGCTGATCGAGGAACCAAGGGTCGATGGCGGTGAGCTCATGGACTTCCTCCAAGGTGAATCCATTCGTAAAGGCGGTTTGCAGCCAGAAGATACGCTCGGCATTGGGCACGGTGAGCTTCGCGCAGATCTCAGCGCGGGTGGGGTTCACAGGCTCTTTGGTGTCAAAGCCAAAGCCCCAGCGGCCTGTCTCGAGCGAGCGCAGTGCCTTCTGGAGGGATTCCTTGAAGGTGCGGCCAATGCTCATGACCTCACCCACGCTCTTCATCGCGGTGGTGAGACGCTCATCGGCCTTCTTGAATTTTTCGAAGGTGAAGCGGGGGATCTTCGTGACGACGTAGTCGATCGAGGGCTCGAAGGAGGCGGGTGTCTCGCGGGTGATGTCATTTTGCAGCTCATCGAGCGTGTAGCCGACGGCGAGCTTGGCGGCGAGCTTCGCAATGGGGAAGCCAGTTGCCTTGGAGGCGAGAGCCGAGGAGCGGCTGACGCGGGGATTCATCTCGATGACGATCATGCGGCCTGTCTTCGGGTCGGTGGCGAATTGGATATTCGAGCCGCCTGTCTCCACGCCGATCTCACGGATGACGGCAAAGGAAGCGTCACGCATGATCTGGTACTCGCGGTCCGAGAGGGTCTGGATGGGGGCGACGGTGATGGAGTCGCCCGTGTGCACGCCCATGGGGTCGAGGTTTTCAATGGAGCAGACGACCACGCAGTTGTCCTTGCGGTCGCGCATGACTTCCATCTCGTATTCCTTCCAGCCGAGCAGCGACTCTTCGATGAGTACCTCGGTGACGGGCGAGAGGTCAAGTCCGCTCGTGACGATGGCTTCAAACTCGGTCTTGTTATAAGCAATACCACCACCGGTACCACCCAGCGTAAAGGCGGGGCGGATGATGAGCGGGTACTTGCCAATCACATTGTTCGCGATCTCCCAAGCCTCAGCCATGGTGTGCGCTGTGCCTGATGCGGGGACATCGAGACCTATCTTGATCATCGCGTCCTTGAATCGCTGACGGTCCTCGCCCTTGTCGATGGCATCGGCATTGGCACCTATCATGCGTACCTTGTTGCGTACGAGGATGCCTCGGCGGTCGAGCTCCATGGCGCAGTTCAGCGCGGTCTGTCCGCCCAGTGTGGGCAGCAGGGCATCGGGCTTTTCGCGGAGGATGATTTTCTCGACGTATTCGGGGGTGATGGGCTCGATATAGGTACGGGGAGCGGTCTCAGGATCCGTCATGATGGTCGCAGGATTACTGTTGACCAATACAACTTCATATCCCTCCTCTCTCAGGGCTTTACATGCTTGAGTGCCGGAATAATCGAACTCACATCCCTGTCCAATGACGATGGGACCCGAGCCAATAACAAGAATTTTTCTAATGGTTGTATCTTTTGGCATGACGTTAGTATAAACTTGCGACTTTATGCCATATCAGGTAACAAATTGCAAGACTAATATCATGAGTCATGCTAACAATGACCGAGAAATGATCTCTGCATCTCACTCAAAAATGTCATGAACTCAGGAATCTGAGGATTTTTTCTGCTGTTTTTTGTTCAAATATTTCTTGTACTCGTGGTCGATGACATAGGCGTTGATCACGGCATCGATGTCTTTTTCCTGATTTTCTAGAGGCAAAGAGTAATAATCGATCAGACAATTATGGATGAGTCTATCATTGTCACGGCTCTCCCCCTCGCGGCATTGCCTCCAGCCGAGGATACTGCGTTCTGCCATCCAGCGGCGATGCTCAGTCTCAGCGAGATCCTCGATCCAGTGGCGCGGCTCATCTGGCTTCTGCTGTGAGGCTTGATAATCCCATGCCTTTTGGAGTGTCTCAAGCGAGTCAACGCCTTGTGATTCGAAGAATCGGCAGTAGTAGTCAAACATGTCAATCTGATAGCGATTGCTCCAGCGGTCGACTTCCGAGAGCGCGCCCCATTTCTTAAGAGATTCTTTGGAGTGTTTTTTCAATCCTTTGCCTATGTCCCCAGTGCGTTGCTGGATGGTGCTAGCCTTGGTCTCACCACGGTTCACGAGTTGATCGTAATTCTGATTCACGATGGCGGCAAGCGTATCATCGACCATAAAGCTGCGGTAGCTCTCGTGTATCATGCCAAAGCTTCTCACATTCCTATAGCGTGTTGAGTCACGATCGATCTGCTTGGACATGCCGCCATGGAGCTCTTGTCTGATGAGTATTTGAGCATCGCCTTTGCTGTCATAGACCGCCTCAGGGAGATTCATCCCTATGGCGAGGGCGGTATCGGCATCGCGCACGCAGACGGCGACGGTGAGGAGCTGGGTGTCGTCCTCTGCACTCTCTTGCAGCAGCCCACGCATCGTGAGCCCTTCGGCGTAGTCAGCCTTGAACTCAATCTTGATATCCTTGACCTGTGATTCGATATGCGGGAATTGGGCGCGGAAGAAGGCGATCTTGCGCTCTGCATCAGGGTCGATGATGGTGATGCGTGTTTGCCGCGATTGGGGGTAGTGGCAGACGCGCAGTGCCTCAAGGAGCAGGGCTCTACCCATGCGGTTGAAGCCTATGATGACGAGATGCACCTGCTTGCTCGCATCGAGTCGGTGTTGATCGAGCGGGAGGTAGGGTGTACTCTCGGTCTTGCTATTCCATCGCGCCTGACTGCCCCAGAGGAGGCGTGCCCAGCTCTCATAAAAATTAAAGGCATGGATGCTGATTTCATTCTCTGGATGCTGCTTGAGTAGGGGGTCGATGATGATTTTCTTGAAATTGAACTTCTGCGCGATCGCCGAGGAGCTGAGTCTATCATACTGAACATAGATTTTCATGTCCTGAGTCGCGGTATGCTCTTTCAGAAGATCGGCTATCAGGTGCAGGCATTCGATATTCTTAGAGTCACGCCCCTCGCTCTCCTCCTCTCCTGTGATATAAATCGTGGTGGCAGAAGGGATATTGAGACTTTCCAGATCTTCTTTTGATTCACTGTCACCCGAGTAGAAGATCACGCGCTTCTCGTCTCCTGATTGGAGCTGCGCATAAACGCGCGGGCGCAGAGCCTCTACGTCCTTACTGGTCATGATGATCACATGAGGCAGCTCATCTGCTGGGGTCTTGAGTATTTCCTTGAGGATGCTCATGCCCATCTCGCTATAGCCTATCATCACGGCATGCTTCTTGATAGAGGGGAAGTGCATCTGTCCCTTGAGTACGCTATCGCCCAGACGTGAGAAGTAGTTGACAATAGTCGACACGAGCAAGCCATTGATGAGCAGCATCCCGAGCAGCGACATCCCGAGGGCAAAGATCTCCACCCAGCTTGATTCATCCATATTATAATACAGATAGCCAGGGTCTAAAAAGAGAAAGACCATCCCGCGTAGATTGCTGTAGAGACTATTCTCCACCGCTTTAGGCGCCTCAAGGGCACAGGAAGGATCATTGGGGATCAAAACGATATCACATAAAAATGTAAAAAACAAAACAGCAAGCGTAAACAGAACGAAGAAGAACACAGCAGGCAGCACAAAAATAAACAAACTACGACAGCCCCCAGCCGTGACGGCATGCGCCACGGTCAAGAGGGGGTGACGCCATAGATTGCTCAGGTAGGAGCGGAGCGGGGAGAGCGCGTTTTTCATTCGTTTCAAAAGGCAAGGGCGCTCGAGGGTGATCTCAAATCCCGCCTCGCGAATGAAGAGTATCGTCTCCTGCGAGGTCGCGCGGTCGTAGTCCTTCTCCTCCTCGCTGAGCTGCTCATAGGGCACGAGGCAGGGATGCGTCTTGAGCACATCATCGCGCCGCTCGCCATAAACCCATCCGTCTTTGCGGCGATTCTCCATCCATGTCTCGTGGACGTGGCGTGCGAGCTGCTCGGAGAGCTGACTGAGGGGCTTGTCTTCTGATTCTGGGGAAGGGGACATTTAAATTTTGTTGATAGAGAATTGTTCCAGCAAGGAGGAGGCGCGGCTCACGCAGTCTTGGCAGCTGACGCGCTGCGCGCCCTTGAGCTCGCAGCAGCGGCTCGCGCCATTGAGCTCGATGAATGCCCGCGTGAGCTGCTCGCGCTGCGGCTCATCGACGATGCACTGCGCCGCGTAGAGTGCCCCGCAGATGCCGCCTGCGACCTTGCCGCCGCCGCAGTCCGCCATGCTGGCGATGAGCTCATCGCGCCCCGCGCCATGGCAGACCGCCTGAGCGCAGTTCATACGCTGGCCCAAGTATTGTTGACGAAAAACAGAGAGTGACTTTTGAGAAAATGGCATCCTCTCCATACTAGCTTATAGCATCAGCCATGTCAAGGGCATGACAATTCACTTGTAAAATCACCGCTCTCGGTGTATAAAGCCCGCATGACCACGACTGTACGCACCCGATTTGCCCCCTCGCCTACGGGCTACCTCCACATAGGTGGAGCTCGCACGGCACTCTTCAACTACCTCTTTGCCAAAAAACACGGCGGTACCTTCGTGCTACGCATCGAAGACACCGATCAGGAGAGACACAACGAAGAGGCGATGGCGGCGATCTTCTCGGGCATGCAGTGGCTCGGGCTCACATGGGATGAGGGCGAGGGCGTCGGCGGCGACTACGCCCCCTACTACCAGAGCCAGCGACAGGAGATCTATGACCGCTACTTTGAGCAGCTCCGCGCCTCGGGTCATGTCTATGAATGCCCCGCACCCAACAAGCGCGATGTGAACGGCGATGAGATCCCCAACACCAGCGAAGGCACGGTCTGGCGCTTTCGCTTCAAGCGCGATGGCCTCATGACGCTGCACGACCTCGTCTGCGGTGACATCCAGGTCGACTACAGCCAAGAGGAGAACACCCCCGACATGGTGGTAAAGCGCACGGACGGGAGCTACATCTTCCACCTCGTCAATGTCGTGGACGATATCGAGATGAAGATCACCCACGTCATCCGAGGCGAAGATCATGTAATGAACACCTTCAAGCATCTCCAGCTCTTTGACGCCTTTGGCATCCAGCCCCCACACTACGCGCATATCCCGCTCATTCAGAATCCCGACGGCTCCAAGATGAGCAAGCGCGACGTGGGCGCGCAGCTGGGCAACTACCCCGAGGAGGGCTTCCTCCCCGACGCGGTGGTGAACTTCATCGCCCTACTCGGTTGGAATCCCAAGAACGATGAAGAAATCTTCACCCCCGCCCAGCTCATCGAGCTCTTCAGCCTTGAGAAGGTGAACCGCAACGCTGCGAAATTCGACATCACCAAGTGCAAGTGGATGAATCAACAGCACCTCATGCGCCTCCCTGCCGAGCAATTCTGCACCCTCGCGCTGCCCTTCTGCACGAGTGCAGGGCTGACGGACACGCCCACCCTCCGCGCCGCCATCCCCACGGTGCAGACCAAGGTCGCGCTGCTCGCCGAGGTCCCCGCGTGGCTGCGCTGGATCGAGGTGCTTGACTACGAGGCCGAGGCCATGGGCAAGCTACAGGCGAATGCTCCCGAGCTGCTCGCCCTCTTTGCCACCGCCATCGAGGAGCTGCCCGAGTGGAGCGGCACGGCTGCCACTGCCCTCATCAAGCCGCTGACCAAGGGCGCGGGAGTCAAGGTAGGGGCGATGATGTTCCCCCTGCGCATCGCGCTGACAGGGAGCCATGCAGGCCCCGATCTCGGCGACATCATGCAGCTGCTGGGCAGAGACGAGGTGCTGCGCCGCCTCCGTGTGTTCCCTGTATAAAATCCTTCATGCCCTCACTCTGCTATGCGCACCGCCGACTTTGATTATCATCTGCCTGAGCATCTCATCGCCTCGCACCCCCTGCCCGATAGGGACTCCTCGCGCATGATGGTCGTGCATCGGGACACGGGGCGCATCGAGCATAGGCACTTCCGCGATCTGGTGGACTATGTCCGCGCGGGAGATCACTTTGTCCTCAACAACACGCGCGTGCTGCCGTCACGCTATTTTTCCCATGACGGCAGCATCGAGCTCGTGCGCACCAGCTTCACCGACGCGCTCGTCTGGAAGAGCCTCGTGCGCCCCGGTCGCAAGATGAAGATAGGTCGCCAAGTACGGGTCGGCGAGGCGACAGGTACTGTCGAGCACATCGACGAGGAGGGCTACCGCTACATACGCTGGGACAGGGCGGTGGACGATGCCGCGCATGCGCAGCTCGCGCTGCCACACTACATGAATCGCGACAGCGAGATCGAGGACGCGCAGCGCTACCAGACCGTGTACGCGCAGCACGAGGGGGCGATCGCCGCGCCGACGGCGGGGCTGCACTTCACCCCCGAGCTCTTGGCGCAGCTGCCGCATAGCTTTGTCACCCTGCATGTCGGGGTGGGCACCTTCCGCCCTGTGAAGGTGGACGATGTCAAGGACCACCAGATGCACAGCGAGCCCTACTGGCTCAGCGAGGAGACCGCCGCGGCCATCGAGCGCGCCGAGCGCAATATCCTTGTAGGCACGACGAGCGTGCGCGTGCTCGAGAGTGTCGCCGCAGTCCACGGCCGCCCCCTGCGTGAGGCGGCGGGAGAGACGCAGATCTTTATCTACCCCGGCTACGAATTCCGCGTGACGGACGCGCTGCTGACGAATTTTCACCTCCCGCAGAGCACACTCATCATGCTGGTGAGTGCCTTGGCGGGCAAGGATCTGATCATGCGAGCCTATGACGAGGCGGTGCGCGAGGGCTACCGCTTCTTTTCCTATGGGGACTGCATGTTGATTTTATAAACCCTGCAGCTAGCGGGGAAGTGCCCCCATCGCCCAAGAAGGAGGAGGCACAAAGAAGCTTGCGCGACTCAGCCGTGAGGAGAGTCGCGCAAGCTGTCTGTTAGGAGATCCGTTATTACTCTGGCTGGGCTTAGGCTTAGTGGAGGAATCACGGCTTGCGTACTTGATTAGCTAGAGCCCGTCAAGTCGCAAGCCGGCATAATCACTTCGCGTCGCTACGCTAGCTCGCTTTTATTCCTCAGCATCCTG
>CAYJOV010000116.1:0-4171 GCA_964371905.1 uncultured Akkermansia sp.
ACGCGCCGTCACGCTTGGTACTGCGGGGATAGATGTCGAGGTAGAAGGCGCCGAGGAGCTTCTTGCTGGTGCTGTCGTAGATCTCGTAGAGCTTCACATCGGGATGCCAGACCTCGACTTGATCGGCGGTGGCCTTCACTGCCTTGTCGCTGATGTGGGTGGTGGGCACCTCGCGGATGTCAAGCCCGAGGAGGTCCTCGTAGACGGCGATCATGCCATCGATCATGGCGGGGGCGGTGAGGTAGGGGCGCAGAGATTCGGAGTCAAAGTTGTTTTCCTTGAGGGAGAGCTCTTTGCCGTAATAGTGCCTGTCCCATGGGTTGAGCTTGTCGACCTTCTTGCCCACGCGCTCGGAGATGAAGGCGTAGAGGTCGTTGAGATCTTTCTTGTAGGCGTCATTGACCTTGGCGCGGAGGTCGTCGATGAATTTCATCGCCTGATCGCCGCTGGTGACCATGCGTCGCTTGGCTTTGAGGTCGGCGAAGTTCTTGTGACCGAGCAGCTGGGCCATCTGCTGGCGTAGCTCGGCGATGCGGGCGACGATGGGCTCATTCTCCTTGCCCTCGAGGCGGCCTATCTTCGTCGCGGCCTGCCAGCAGAGGCGGCGTGTCGCCTCGACCTCACAGTCGGCCATGACGGGCCCGTAGCTGGGGTAGCTCAGCGTGATGAGCCATTGGGGCTTCTCCTTGGTGCCGTAGCCCTTCTTGAGAGCGGCGGCGGCGGCGGTATTCATCCAATTCTCCGTCAGACCTTTGAGCTGGCTTGGGTCGGTGACGACATGCTCCCATGCGTTGGTGGAGTCGAGCATGTTTTTGCCGTACTGGAGACCGAGCTGGGAGAGCTCGCTGCGCAGCTTGGCGAGCTTTGCCTTGTCGGCCTGACTCAGATCAGCGCCGCTGTCTCGGAAGCCATCGACCATCTGCTGGATGAATCGCTGACGCTCGGGGCTCTGCTGGGCGACCCAGGGCTGCTGGGCGGCGGTCTTGATGCACTGCCAGAGAGCCTCATTGGCGATGTTGTCGGCGATGTTCTTATCGACCATGGTATTGAGGGTCTTTAAGACGCTACGCACGAGGGGGCTATCGGCGACGGTGCTGAGTTGGTAGATGGCGATGATGCAGGAGTCGATGTCGTATTCGATGCCTTCCATGACGCCAAAGGTGTTTTCGTAGGTCATTTGCTCCGGCTTGAGGGCGATGAGAGCGGTGACTCTTTCTTGGCTGGCTTTGATGAGGCTTGCCATCTCGGTCTCGGCCTTGCTCGGGTCCATGGCTGACCAGCGGGGGTAGAATTCGCGCATGAGCAGGGGGGAGTCTGCGCTCGTGGCATTGAGGGCGAGCGCGGGCGCGTCAGCAGCGAGCTTCGCATGCAGGGGAGCTAGCTGGAGTAGCGGTAGGAGGCTACATAGGACAAGGGATTTCTTGGTCATAGATTGGGGTAGGGTAGCAGAAGGGGGCTCTGATTTCAAGTTCATAGTCGATAACAGACACAGTTTAGTATTGTTTTTCAATGTAATAATCCAGTGTCGATACAGGCTATTCTCATTCATTTTGTTTTCATATTCAAGGGGCAAAGGAAAATAGATCTTTACAGGCTGTGCGTTCTGTGGCATCCTATAGATAGCTTTTATCGGTTATACATTTATGAAGAGATTTATCCCCTTGTTCCTAGGGCTGAGTATCAGCTCTGTTGTCCTCTCTGCTGAGCCTTCTGACCCAGAGCAGCCACCGCGCGTGCTCGTCGCCAGCGAGATGACAGACTGGGAGAATCTCACGTGGAAGGACGCTCAAGGGGCAGTCCAGACGCGTGATGAGGGCGATATACTCATCCTCGGCAGGGCGGAGGATGCGAGTATGCCGCGCTACACGCTGAGCTTTCCCGCAGAGACGCGCTGCGCGGAGCTGCGCTTTGCCCAGCGCGCGGATTGGAAACTGCAAGCCGCCGAGCAGTCCTTTCTCATCATCACAGGCAAGCAGCCTCTCGCGCCCAAGGGGACGCTGACGCTGGGGCTCGAGCTCTTTTCCCATCATCTGCAGCTCGACTCGGGCGAGAGCCTCATTGTCGGCGCAGGAGGCAGTGCCTCGGGGGTGGAGCTCTACGCGAGGAGTGCGACGCTGCAGCTGCTCAGCGGCATCAACACGTGGCGTAGCATGTCGCTGATGGGAGACTCGCGCCTGAGCCTCGCAGGCGAGGCGCTCCTCGAGGTCGGCGAGCTCACGCTCTCCAATCGTAGCGTCGTGCACGCGGGCGAGCTCACGATCAAGCCCGTGCTCGCGGGCGGCAAGACAGCCGTCCCCGTCATCGAGCTGGCCGCTCCCGATCATCACGCACTCATCAAGTCCAATTCTATCGAGGCCGCCACCATGAGCTCAGCACTCCTCCAGCTCGTCGGGAGCAAGGGAGAGCTCACCCAATGCAGCCTCCACAACAGCCTCATCGAGGTGACAGGCGAGGGGAGTGAGCTCACGATGAAGGACATCACGCTCAACAAGGTCTCCGTCTACCTCGCCCCCCAGACGAGTCTCCAGCTGGAGAATCTCACCTACCACATCTCCTGCGAGTACAGCTGGGATGCGTCCTCGATGAAGGAGAAGGATGTCACCGTCTTTGGCGTCACGGGCTGGGAGGTCGCCGCCAGCGAGCAGCTACGCCTCTCGGGCTCCCTGCACCTGCTGCTCGCCTTTTACGGTGAGGCCAAGGACAACTACAAGGTGCTGCGCAAGGGCAAGCAGCGCCTCGGCATCCTCATCGAGGGGCTCCCACAGAAGGCACTCGCCTTCACCCCCGAGCAGATCACGCTGACGCTCGACGACAGCATGACCTGGGTCTTTGACGGCTACCAGCAAGATGACTCGGGCGACGCCATCCTCCTCTTCAAGCAGCAATAAACAGTCTTCTCACACACACCAAAAACCCAAAAACCCAATCATATGAAAACCACCCGCCACCTACGCCATCTCCTGCTCAGCCTGAGCCTCGGAGCCTCCCCCCTCCTCGCCCAAGTAGACCGCCCCGAGAGCTCCGTCTACGCGCCCACCCTCACCGAGAACTGGGAGGACATCCAATGGGTCGACGACCAGGGCAAGCCCGTGACCTACGGAGAAGAAGACACCCTCACGCTCGGCAAGGACAGCACCGCCACAGGCGACGACATGCCCACCTACAAGATACGGCTCAACAAGACCATCTACACCCAAGAGCTCTACTTTGCCGAGCGCGCCGACTGGCACCTCACCGGCGAGGGCGTCACGCTGAGCACAGGCGAGGGCCCGATCTCGCCGCTGGGCAATCTCAACATCGAGCTCAACCACGTCTCACGCTTCTACAACGTCACCAAGGGCAACGCCCTGCTCGTGAACCAAGGCGGCAGCCTCAGCGGTCAGACACTCACCTGCATCGGCGGCTTTGTTTACTTTGAAGACTCCAGTGCCGAGATCTACCACATCGTCCTCCAAGAGGGAGCGCATCTCAAAACGGTCGGCAATTCGCATGTCAAGTTCTACAACATCGACATGACCGCAGACTGCCAGCTCGAGATCGCCGGCATGTCCATCACCCCACGCCTTGAGGAGGGAGACAAGAGCGGCATCGTGCTGGACAACGATGAGTCCGAGCACTTCAGCAGCATCAAGGGCAAGACCCTCAGCGCGACCAAGATCAAGTCCGCGAACCTCGTCGTCGATGAGCGCGGCGGCCACATCGCCTCCACCGAGGTCATCGATAGCCACATCAAGGTAGAAGGCGGCGGCGCACTCCTCCAGCTCACCTTTGTCGATCTCACCAACAGCACCCTGAGCGTCGCAGAAGATGCCATCGTCGAGGTCAACGGCATCATCCTACGCCCCAGCCTCAGCAGCAGCAGCAAAGTCACACCCACGAAGTACGGCAAGCCACTCACCGCCCTGACTATCGACAGCTTTGACATCAATGGGGAGAAATCCACCTTCAAATCCCTGCTGGAGATCTACCCCACCCTCACAGGCGAGGCCAAGAGCAGCTATGCGAAAGTCTCCAAGGCTAAGGAACGCCTCGCGGTCGTCTTCAAAGACCTCCCCGCGAAGCTCCTTGTCCTTGACAAGCTCGAAGCCAGCCTCGCCTTAGAAGATGATCCCAACGGAGGAGGGAGCAATAGCTGGCGCCCCGAGAGCATCGACAGCACCCCCGATGGCGA
>CAYJOV010000116.1:4271-7359 GCA_964371905.1 uncultured Akkermansia sp.
CTCTACGCCACCGAATTTACCAACTGGGAGAAAATCCAGTGGACAGACAAGCAGGGCAAGCCCACCCCCTACGAGGCCGATAGCTCCCTCACGCTCGGCAATCCCCGCGTCGCCGAGAGCAAGACCTACACCATCACCCTCAACAAGACCGAGCGCGTCGATGGTCTCTACCTCGCCGAGCGGGCGAACTGGATCTTTACCGGTCCCAAGGGTGTCGAGCTGCTCAATGGAGCTGGCATCCTCAGCACCGAGGGTGCTGTCACCCTCCAGATCCCCATCATCTCGCGCACCTACACGCTGAATCGGGGCAACAGCCTCATCATCGAGGGCAACAGCTACCTGAATGGCCAGAGCCTCGCCGCCACCGAGGCCTCTGTCAGCTTCACCAGCGGGGCGAGCCAGATCTTTGATGTCGACCTACGCTCCGAGTCGAGCCTCCGCGTCACAGGGAGTGCCAGCCTCAAGATAGGGGCAGTCATGCTCGCCAACAGCGCGCTGGCGACCGACGGCATCAGCGTCGCCCCCCACAGCCGGCAGACCACGGCGAGCGAGCCCACCCTCGACTGGGCACAAGAAGGGCTCGCCGCCACCGTCATCACCAAGGACGGCATCGAGGGTGGGCAGATCAACGACGCCATCATCGGCCTCCGAGATGACGGCGGCACACTCAGCGACTGCATCATCAAAGGCGGCATCATCGTGATGATGCAGCCCGATAGCAAGCTCACGCTGCGCGACTGCTATTTTCAAGGCGTCAGTCCTAGGATCAAGATTGCCGAGAAAACAATGTTCCACGTGGAAAACCTCCACTGGGACCTCAGCTTTGACAGCGCGGACGTGGACACCAGCGAAGACATCGTCACCTTCAACGTCCCCGGCATCAGCTGCGGCACTGAGCTCGGCGGCCTCACAGGCGCGCTGCACGTCTACGCCAGCTTCAAGGGAGAAGCCCTCGCCAAATACCGCGCTATCAAGACGCTGGGCATACGCTTTGTCGGACTTCCCATCAACATGACCCGATTCGACATCAAGAAAGTGACCATGAACGCCGAGCAAGGCGACACATGGATCATCCAGTCCATCGAGTCCGACATGATCGGCAACGCCTATTTCACCTTCGAGAAACAATAAATCAGCTCACATCACACCTACACCACTCTTCCCCTCACCGCCCGCTGTGCACGTCACCGCGGGCGGTTTTTGGGTAGGTAGGATAAATCATCATCGAGCCGCTACCCCAGCAGCTCTAACTCTCCAAAATACAGCTCTCTGTCAGCGACACGCGAGGATACTCCTCCCCCTACGCCTCTCCCCGAGCCTGAGCTCTGAGCGACAATAGCGCATTGCTGCATCTGGGAATACATAGCTAAAATAGGCTTGACTTCTCGCCCATTTGCTCCATAGTAATAGGCGTGAATCGAACAATTCTATCAACGTATTTCTTAATGGGTACTGTTATCATTGCACAAGAACAGCCTAATACACCCACGTCCCCCTCTGCTAATCCCTCAGTTAAAATTATTCCAGCCCAGCCCCTAGCTCCAGCACAGGCACCCACCCCCGAGGAGCAAAAGAAGGCACTGCCAGCCCAGCCCATCGCCGAGGCCATAGGTCAAGGAAGCGTCCCCAAGAGCCTTGCCAATCCGAGACCTCCCGCCAAGCCCACGCCTCGTCCCAAAGACACCCTCAATCTCCCCAAAAACTACCGAGGCATCGTGCGCGTCGAGGTCTCCAAGAAGCGCAACAACTACAACACCCCATGGCAGAGCGGCAGCTACGGCAGCGGCACCGGCACCGCCTTCCTCGTCGGCGATGGCCTCTTCATGACCAATGCCCACGTCATCTCCGATGGTGAGACACTCTACATCTCCCAGTACGCGGATGCGCGCAAGATCCCTGCGAAGGTGAAGTTCGTCGCGCATGACGCCGACCTCGCGCTGCTGGAGATCTCGGAGGAGGATCGTGAGCTCTTCCGCGACATCCCGCAGCTCAAGTTCAGCAACGAGCTCCCACGCCTTGAGGACACCGTACGCGCCATCGGCTACCCCATCGGTGGCTCGCGCCTCTCGGTGACACGCGGCATCGTCTCTCGTATTGAGAACTCCGTCTACAGCCACGCCCGCAACAGCGCGCACCTCGCCGTCCAGATCGACGCAGCGATCAACCCTGGCAACAGCGGAGGTCCCGTCTTCCTCGGTGACAAGGTCGTCGGTGTCGCCTTCCAAGGCCTCACACAGGCCAATAGCACCGGCTACATCATCCCCGCCCCCGTCATCAAGCGATTCTTCAAAGATATCGAGGACGGCAAGTACGACCAGTATGTCTCGATGGGTGTGGACTTCTTCCAGCCGCAGAATCCGGGCATGCGCCGCCACTACGGTCTCGCCAATGACGGCAATGGCGTCGTCGTCGGTCGCGTCGTGCAGGGAGGCAGCACCGATGGTGTCCTTGAGCTCGGCGATGTGGTCATGGCCATCAATGGGAAGCCCGTTGACAGCTCGGGCATGATCGAGCTCGACGGCGAGCGCGTCAGTCTCGAAGAGCTCGCGGAGCGCTCCTTCAAGAACGATGAAATCACCTTCGACATCATCCGCAAGGGAGAGCGCATGAGCAAGACTGCCAAGCTCATCGCCCAGCCCAACAAAAAGCTCACCGCGCCCACCTTCAACGAGCAGCCCCGCTACGTCAGCTTCGGCGGCTTCATCTTCCAGCCCATCACCCTCAATGAGATCGAGGCGCATCGCGTCCCAGTGCCCAATATTATTTTGACGGTGAATGACTTCCTCTACAAGAGCAAAGAAAACCCCCGCGAAGATCTCGTCATGCTCACCCGCGTCCTCCCCGATGAGGTGAACTCACGCCTGAGCAACCATGGCAACCGCATCGTCAAGTCGGTCAACGGAGTCGAGGTCAAGGGACTAGACCACCTCTACGAGCTGCTCTACCCCGCGGATGAGTCCCAAGCAGGTGAGTTCACCGTCATTGAGATGGAGGAGGGCGCGTATCCGCTCGTCTTTGATCGCAAGGAGATCCACGATGCCAACAAGCGCATCTGGGCTAGCTACGGCATCGCCCAGCCCGCCCGCCT
>CAYJOV010000117.1:0-7320 GCA_964371905.1 uncultured Akkermansia sp.
GCATCTTCCTCGACGGTCACTTTGCCCTCGAGCAGACCGTGCGCAATCGCTCGGGTCGTTTCTTCACGTTCAATGGTACCGCAGGCATCTGGCGCAAGTGCGCGATCGTCGACGGCGGTGGCTGGGAGCATGACACGATCACCGAGGATATGGATCTCTCCTACCGCGTGCAGATGAAGGGCTGGAACTTTGTCTACCTGAATGACTACGTCACCCCCGCCGAGCTCCCCGAGGATATGGATGGCTTCAAGGCTCAGCAACACCGCTGGACAAAGGGCTGCATTCAGGTCTGCCAAAAGATGCTCCTCGACATTTGGCGCTCCAACGCGCCTCTCAAGGCCAAGATGGAGGCTACCACACACCTGACCTGCAATTACTCCTACCTTGCACTCATCCTGCTCTGCTTCCTCGTCATGCCCATCTCGACCAATCTGGTAGCCCCCTCAGGCACATGGGACTGGCAGTCATGGCAGATGATGCTCGTCACGTTCTCACTCTTCTTCTTTGCGACCTTCTCGGTCTGCCTCTTCTACGTGACAGCTGAGCTCATCGTACGTCCTCGCCGCTGGGGTATGGTATTCCTCTACCTCATCCCCCTCCTCGCCCTCGGTGTTGGCATGGCCGTCAACAACGCGAAGGCCGTCCTTGAAGCCGTCTTTGGCAAGCCTAGCGAATTCGTCCGCACGCCCAAGTTCGGCGAATCAAGCGAAGGCAGCCTCGCTATAGAAAAGCGTGCTCAGGGCTACAAGGCGATCAAGTCCATCATCGTTCCTATCTTGGAGCTCACCTTTGCCGTCTTCTTTGCCTGCATTGAGGTAGCCAAGCTCATCTCTGGCGACTTCCTCGGATTCTTCCTCATGCTTCCTTTCCTCGGCTTCTTCTACACAGGGATATGCTCACTGCGCCGTCTCTTTGATACGATGCCAAGTCGATCAACGACCAAATCTTCTACAGTTTAACCCCTCACAACCCCTGCGATGCTCGCTAGCCTCTCCAACTCCAACTCCAACACTAACGGGCATCGCAAACCACACCAAAAACCCTTAGCTACTACCACAACTAACCTTCACACACCACAATGAGTTCCCTACACCGAACAGCTACATACAGTATCCTTCTCAGCTGCGCTGCTGCAGCCCTGAGCTCCTGCTCCAGCACGGATCAAAAATTCGTCACTGGACCAGATACCAAGCCTCGTGCCGTCCTCGACACAGGCATTGCCATCACCCTGCGTGACCAAAAGCTGACTTATGTTAAGAATGGTAAAAAAGTTCGAGAATACCCGATCAGCTCATCTAAGTATGGAATCGGCACACGCATGGGCAGTAACAAGACCCCCTATGGTCTCCACTCTGTCAGCAACAAGGTAGGTGCTGGCTACCCCGTCGGAGCAGTCTTTAAAGGCGGTCGCCCCACAGGCGAGGTCGTCCCCGTCAATGCAAAGGGTCGTGACCCCATTGTCACGCGCGTCATCTTCCTGAATGGTCACGAGAATGCTAATGACAACTCCAACAACCGCCGTATCTACATCCACGGTACTCCCGAGGAGCGCAATATCGGTCGCCCTGCGTCCTACGGCTGCATACGCATGAAGAGCCGCGACATTATCGATCTTTACAAGCACGTAGGCAAAGGTACGCCTGTGCTCATCGATACCTGTTCGCAGAATTCCTTCATCACCGCACTGACGCAGACCAAGCAGAAGAAGGCAAACTACTCCGTCGTCCTGCCTACACGCTCCAACCGCCCCGCCGTCTTCTCGGCAGCACGCCTACGAGCTATCGCCGCTCAGGTAAAAGCCCGCAAGGCAGCAATGACAGCATCGGGTATACCGATGACGACACTCAAGCGATAAGCACCCTTCCATCAAGCACGCATCCACCACTTTGGCGTTTGACCACTTTCGGCTCCTCTCGAGAAGACTCACGAGAGGAGCATTTTTGTACCCGCACCGCACGCACAGCAATACAGCGAGAGGCACACATAGCAAAAAGCTCCTTCATACGAAGGAGCTTTTTGAAGATGAGCATTGAGGCTCGGTTTAACGATAGCAACCGGGGCGATACACGGGACGGACGGGGCGGCATCCTGGTCGGCCATGCCAATGACGGGGACGTACGACGCGCACAGGTCCTCTCTTGACTACCACGTGACCGTGCTTGACGACGACCTTCTTTACTGCGGGTTTATGGTGATGATGGTGTCCATGGTGTCCATGGTGTGCAGAGGCAGGGAGGGCGACGAGGGCTGCGAGGAGGGCTGCTGCGAGGAGGGGGAGTTTGTTCATGATCTTTGTTTTCTATAATTAGGATTTGAGTTTTGATTGAGTTATAGGGCTCGTTACCATTAAGAACGCAGAGCTCATCTGATAATCTACAAATATCGAATCGCTTTCTAGCACTAGAAAGAAAAAAGCGGTGATCGCCGGAGCAATCACCGCTTTAAGGGTTGATCGTAAATTAATAACTGCGTGCCCAGAGAACACGTCGCGTCGTCGGACGTCCCGTAAGGATGCAGGGGAGCTCCTCTGAGGCCTTGCCCATCTCCCCCTTGGGGATGCAGCGAATCGAGATGCGCAGGCTCTTCGCGAGACGCTCTTCCTCCTCGGAGTTGCCATCCCATGGCGTGAGCAGCCAATCCGCATCTGTACCGCCTGCGAAGTTGTCCTTGAGCTCATCGAGTGTCGTGGCACTGCGAATATGGCTATCGCGGAAAGCGAGCTGCACATCGAGAAGCCCCTGTTGAATCTCGGTGAGCAGAGCCACTACGCCGTTCACAAAGTCTTCTTCGGGGATGAAGGATTTTTCATTCGCTGCGCGATCACGGCGCGAGACGCAGACAGAGCCCTTCTCGAGGTCACGAGGACCAATCTCGACGCGTACGGGCACGCCCTTCTTCACCCACTCCCACTTCTTGGTACCACCGCCCAAATCACGGCTATCCACATGAGCGCGTATAGGCAGACCAGCGTAGCACTGGGCATTGAGGCGGCTGGCGAGATCCTCACAGTGAGCGAGAATCGCCTCGCGCGTGTCCGCCTTGGGCGTGACGGGAATGATCACCACCTGCTTGGGCGCGACGCGTGGAGGACAGACGAGACCATCGTCGTCAGAGTGCGCCATGATGAGCGTGCCAATCATACGAGTGGAGACACCCCAAGAGGTGGTCCATGCGTGCTGACGCTCATTGTTGCGCCCTGCAAAAGAAATATTCTGCGCCTTGGCAAAGTTCTGACCGAGGAAGTGCGATGTCCCCGCCTGAATAGCCTTGCGGTCCTGCACCATCGCCTCGACGGTAAAGGTCTGGAGCGCACCGGGGAAGCGCTCATGCTCCGTCTTTTCCCCTGGTATAGAAGGGATGGCGAGTACATCACGCTGGAAGTCCTCGTACACACGATGCATCAGATGCGTCTCCTCGATTGCTTCCTGCTCGGTCTCATGAGCTGTATGCCCCTCCTGCCAGAGGAACTCGGCGGTGCGCAGAAAGATACGGGGGCGCATCTCCCAGCGCATGACGTTGCACCACTGATTCACCTTCAGAGGGAGATCACGATATGACTCCGTCCAGCGCGCAAAGGCCGCGCCAATCACGGTCTCTGAGGTGGGGCGAATCACATACTTGTCCGTGAGCTCGCCTGAGGGGACCATCTTGGTCTTGCCGGTCTCGGGGTCTTTCACCGCCTCGAGACGGTGATGCGTGACAACGGCGCATTCCGTGGCAAAGCCTTCAGCATGCTCCGCCTCCTTCTCCTAGTAGGAGACAGTAATGAGCAGGGGGAAGTAGGCATTCGTATGCCCTGTGCGCTTGAAATCGGCATCGAGTTGCTGTTGAATCAACTCCCAAATCGCGTAGCCCCACGGCTTGATCACCATGCAGCCACGCACCTCGGAGTTCTCAGCTAGATCAGCTGCTTTGATGACCTGTTGGTACCACTCAGGAAAATCCTGAGCACGAGTGGGAGTTATTGCCGACTGTTGTGCCATAAGGCAGCGATCATACCAAACAGCTCTGTAACTGTCAATCACGATAAGCAGCGTGTTTGCAATGGTGTTAATGGAATTATAGTTGCAACACAAGCTGGATGCGTGTATGCTAGCTGCGTGCAGTCAGATGATCATTACGTTGAGGAGGAGGAGCTGCGCAGCTATGACTGCGGGGTGGCTTGTATGATGCTCGGTCTTGTGCCGCTGATGATTTACTTTGTTTTTTTTGATCGCAATCTTATTACTATTACTGTTTTAGCGATCTTGTTGCTGCTTCTTTCTCTGCTCGTATTTGGGGTAGCGGCCTTCACTGGTTGGCGCGGAATAGGGCGTGTGATTAATGTGCTGGGCTGTATACTCACGCCTCTCTATGTCTACTTTGCCTACGCCATCTGGGATAGGTCTGATGTGTTTGACATGCCCAAGATGGGAGAGTCGCGAGATGTCTATCTCCCTATGCCTTGGGATGATTGATTGGCTCGCTCCATAGAGGCAGCTCATGGGGGAGCCATGGTGCATATTCCGCAGGGATAGGTGCTTCAAGCGCAATGCGCTGTCCGCTGCGCGGGTGGGTGAAGGCGAGCCGCCATGCGTGGAGCATGAGCCTTCCTGTCTTTGCGCGCTGCTTGTGAGGCTTCGCATAGATGGGGTCTCCGATGAGGGGATGACCGAGGTGGAGCATATGCACGCGTATCTGATGCGTGCGTCCCGTGTGCAGGGTGCACATGATCAGCGAGCAGTCGCTGCTGATGTCGTAGTGGAGTCGCTGCCAGTCGGTGATGGCTGCCTTGCCAGATCCTGGGTTGACGACAGCCATTTTGAGGCGGTTGACAGGGTGGCGTCCTATGTTGGTAAAGATCGTGCCCGACTCTTGCTTGGGGCATCCTTGAACCAAGGCTAGGTAGATTTTGGACGTGCTGCGCTCGGCGAATTGGCTCGTGAGTGAGACATGTGCTTGATCATTCTTGGCCACGACAATGCAGCCGCTGGTGTCCTTGTCGAGGCGGTGGACGATACCAGGACGCTCGACTCCGCCGACCCCTGAGAGGTCGCGGCAGTGGTAGAGCACCGCGTTGACGAGTGTGCCATCGGGGTTGCCCGCGGCGGGGTGGACGACCATACCGCTCTCCTTATCGATGACGATGAGATCGTGATCCTCATGGAGGATATGCAGAGGGATATCTTGGGGGAGATTCACCGTGCCCTCGGGCTCGGGGATGGCGATGCTCAGCGTCATGCCGAGCTCGACGGGAGTCTTGGGCTTGGTGCTCTTGCCATCCAAGAGGATGTCGCCTGACTTGATGAGTGCTTGGATGCGTGAGCGCGAGATCTCGGGGAGATGGATGACGAGGAATTGGTCAAGACGCAGTCCGACATGATCTTCACTGACGAGTAATTGCATGGGGGCGGGCGATTGGAGAGAGGACTTACATCCCCGTGGGGTGGTCGATGAAGAGAGTAGGGAGCGCGAATTGCTTTGCTAGTAGCTCCCCAAGGGCCTTGACACCGAAGGTCTCCGTGGCATAGTGCCCGCCAAAGAGTATATTCATGCCGAGATCTGCCGCGGCATTGAGCACCCAGTGATTTTCCTCTCCGGTGATGAAGGTGCGATAGCCCTTGGCATGCATCTTGTAGATCTCAGGACCCGCTGCACCAGAGCATAGGGCGATGCGCCCTGCAGGGGCATCAGGGCTGGCAAGATGACCCGTGACGGGGGAGGTGAGGAGCTGCTCAAAGCGCGTTTTGAGCTCCGCGACAGAGCCTTGAAAGTGACCTGCTAGCCCAATGCTCTGACCACCCATTTCGAGCTCGGGGGAGATCTCACTGAGTGCGAGGCCTGCGGCGATGCAGGCGTTGTTGCCGAGCTGGGGATGGAGATCGAGAGGGAGATGGGAGGAGTAGAGGGCGAGATTGTTGCTCAGGCATGTATTGAGCTTGTGGCGCCACCATCCCGTGATCGCTTGCTGCCCTGCCCAGAAGATGCCATGATGGACGATGAGGAGATCTGCTCCCGCTGCGATGGCGGCATCTATCGTCTTCTGCGAAGCATCGACGGCGAGGGCAACACGGGAGACCTCACCGTTGTTTTCTATTTGTAGACCATTGAGGGCAACGCTAGCATCACGTATACTGGCAGTCTGGAGCTCACGATCGAGTAGATCGACGATATCATGGAGAGTAGTCATGGGAAAAAATGATGACGAGGGGGATGGACTAGGCAATGGGAGAGGGGTCGGGAGAGGCGGGCGCAGGAGGGGCTGGCATGCTGCGCAAGGCAATTTCTTGGTTGAGACGCTTGGTGAACTCACTCGCCATATCGTAGCCACTATCGCCAAGGTATGCTCGCAGTGCCGCGATCTCGACGAGGCGTGACATGTCGCGACCTGGAGCGACGGGGAGAGTGAGTCGCTGGACATCGACCCCGAGAATATTAATCATGCGTTTATCGATGCCAAGCCTTTCTATCTCCGTCATTTCGCCGTCGGAGAGATTGATGACGAGGTTGAGCTTGATCTCGCGGCTGTAGGCTTTGAGACCGAAGAGACTGGTCACATTGATGATGCCCAGCCCGCGTATCTCAATAAATCCACGGCTGAGACCGGGAGCCGTGGCGATGAGCTCACCGTTGATGTTGCTTATACGCACTAAATCATCAGCAACGAGTGCAGCACCGCGCTCAACGAGACCGAGAGTGATCTCACTCTTGCCTATGCCGCACTTCCCGGTGATGAGCACACCAACACCGCGTACCGAGACCATGCAGCCGTGCATACTCGTATTGTCGGCGAACTCATTCTCAAGGAGCATCGTAGCACTATTGGCAAAGTGCATCGTGCGTTGCGGCGTCTGAAAGACACAGATAGCGTGCTCATCGGCGAGAGCCAACACATCCATGGGGACGAGAGCCGCGCGCGTGAAAACGATGCAGGGAATAGTCTTGTAGGAAAAGAGCTTGCGCAGACGCTCTCGCCTCTCTTCTGGGCTGAGCGTGTCAAGGAATGCGACCTCGGCATTGCCAAAAATCTGAATACGCTCATGGGCAAAGTAGCCAAAGTAGCCTGCAAGAGCGAGGCCAGGGCGATTGATAGCGGGCTGAGTGATGAGGCGCGACATCCCCAGAGGGCTATTGACGAGTTGAAGCTCGCGTGACTTTCTATAGATCTCATAGAATCGAGCAACGGCGATATGCTTGACCTTGCGAGTGATGGGCTCTTTCATGCTTTGATTATTGTACAGGAAAGAGAGCGAGCGTCAAGGTTATTAGATCTCGATGATCTCACAAGTGTGTCGAAATGCACAGAGACATGCGACGAGCCCCCCGCACAACCCACCCGCG
>CAYJOV010000118.1:0-7201 GCA_964371905.1 uncultured Akkermansia sp.
AAATGAGATTTTTCACCCAACAAAGTAAGATGGCCTTGGTATGAAGCGACTGTGATCATGATACGATTCTGACGGAGTGCCAAATTATCGCCTTATTCGAACAGGTCCGAATAAGGAGCAGAAGCTCGATATCGCATGCTAGATCCTCATATTTAGAGTGATTATAACTTCGATTTTATTCATGGTAATACGCAGATTGTGCGGTTTGTATTGAGATTACGTTAGAAGCGCAGAGTTAGTCTAACTTTTTGTTGCGTTTTCCCTCCTTTTCTTTTTTATCAATTCTTAGTATTGATGCGAAGCGTTCAGGCAAAAGCTTGTACAGAATACAGCTCAGCTAGCAAGGCTAGAGAGTACCCGCATCGCTCAAGGGTTGTTCTCTTGCTACCTTGGCAGGAGCTCATGGAGCGGCAAGGTCATAGGTACTTGATTAGCTAGAGGGGATTTACCTTGCCTCGTGAGAAGTCCCCTTTGATATTTTGGAAGTACTCCGGTGTGTGAATTTTGTGTGAATTCTGACCTTTGTACTGCCCTAGTAAATGACTTTACACCAAGGTCATGAGAATCAAAAATGCGAAGAGCACCTGATGATACGTTATGCGCGACGGCGGCGATGCGAGTGCTGGCCGCTGAGTGAGAGCAGCCCCCAGTGTCGCGGTGCTGGGCTCGGGGATGATATAGGTGTCGGGTATGGTCGCGCCTGACCTTATAGATAGAGATGTCTGTCTGCCGTGCAGCATCAGGCGAGGTGCCGAGGTAGTAGGTGATCCCGTCGATGACCTAGCTGTTCTCAATACCTGATCCCTCAATCTGGGAGGCAAAGTCGCCCACTGCTTGCTCATCGAGCATGGCGACGTGGTGGTATCCCTTCGTGCCTAGATCCATGCTGTTAAGGGGGCTAAATTCTCGTCATTCTAAATAAGGGGGAGTCGAAAATCGCTTCACGAGGCATCTTAATAGCCTCTTGGCTAAAGTTGAATGGGTATGTGCCCGAATCATCGCTGAGGAGAGCCTGCGCGGTGATGAAAGGCGCGCTGACACTCGCGCCAGACTTGAGCTGATCGCCTATATCGACGCTTCTGATCTTGAGCGTCTCGGCGAGTCTGAGATGGGCTGTCGCACTCATCTCGACTCGCTGTGCCTCGAGGGATTGGAGTCGCACATCCGCGCCCGTCGTCATGCCGAGCTTGTCTTGGACGACGACTTGGAGTGACTACTGATTCCACTCCTGATTGACGGTGAGCTCTCCTGCGCCTGTTTTGGTCAGTTTGCGCGTCGCCTCGATGTCTTGGATTTCTTGATCATGGAGGACTGAGTCCGAGCTCTTGTTGTTCATCAAGTTCTCATAGTAAGTCCTTGCTTGTACGGATTTTGCCATCTGTCCCATTGAGGCAAGGTGGCGCGCTTTACTTCACCTCGTAGCCGCCGCCCATCGCGGTGCAGAGCTCGGCGAGCGCGATGCGTATCTGCTGGCGGGTGGTGATGAGGGTGAGCTCGCTGGAGAGCCAGGCGCGCTCCGATGAGGCGACGTTGAGGAAGTCGGTTTGCCCTTCCTCGTAGAGGCGTAGGGAGAGCTCGGCTGACTTCTTGTTGGCCTCCATGACCTTCTGCAGCTCGGGGAGCTGGCGGGTGAGCTGAGCGTAGCTGATGAGGGCGCGCTCGACCTCGGAGAAGGCGGAGAGGACGCTCTTGCGGTAGTCCTGTGCGGCGGAGAGCTGCTGGAGCTCGGCTATCTTGACATTCTCCTTGAGGGCGGTGCGGTTGAAGAGGGCTTGGGACGCGCTCGCGCCCAGATTCCACGTGCTGCCTGACCAGAAGTTCGCAAAATCACTCGACGACCCAGCAGAGGCTCCGCCTGTTAGCGAGATGCTGGGGAAGAGATTCGCCACGGAGATGCCGATGCGCGCGGTGGCGGCGTGGAGCAGCTTCTCCGCGCGGATGATGTCGGGGCGACGGCGCAGGAGGTCAGAGGGGAGATTCGTCGGGACGCGGGGGATGCGGTTGTAGACGGAGGGGCTGGGCATGCTCAGGTGGAGCTTGTCTACCGTGGTGCCTAGGAGCAGCGCGAGGGTGTTTTCATAGCTGCGGATGTTTGCCTCGTAGCGGGGGATGGCGGAGCGTGTGGAGGCGATCGTGGCGCGTGCTTCCTCAAGGTCGAGGGAGGCGCTCATGCCGACGGCGACGCGTTGGGAGACGACGCGGTAGGTGCGCTCTTGGTATTCGAGCTGCTCGCGCGCGATGCGGAGATTCTCCTTCGCCGTGATCCATTGGAAGTAGTTGCTCGCGATGGAGGAGGCGAGTGCTGAGCGCGTCGCATTCGCCGCGGCCTTGGTGGAGCCTAGTGAGGCGTAGCTCGCCTCGATCTCGCGGCGTGTCGCGCCCCAGATGTCGGGGGCCCATGCGGCGGAGAGGCTGCCGCTCCAGCGGCCATTGCTGCCGGTGCTGCTAAAGGTGCCACTATTGCTGCCGCCGAAGCTGCCCGAGAGGGAGGGGAGGATCTCGGAGCGCGTGGCGCGTAGGCTCGCCTCGGCTTGTGCGATGGAGATCGCTGCTTGGATCATGTCGGGGCTGTTGGCAAAGGCGGTGTTGAGCAGCTGGTTGAGCTGCTTGTCGCGGAATTGTCCCCACCAGCGGGCGAGGTCTCCCTCGGAGCTTGCAGGTGGGAGGGCGTTTTGCCAAGTAACAGGGAGATCGGGCGCGTCGCCGCGGAGGAAATTGGGACCAAAGGTGCAGCTACTCAGGCTCAGGGTGAGCAGGAGGAGGCTGAGGCGGGCATGCTTTTTGCTTGTGCGAAGAAGGGACATGGAGGGAGGGGGAGGGGATAAAAGGGGGGTGGAGCTAAGGGCTGAGGGTGGATGGGGGTGCTATTACTCGTGGCGTAGCGCGTCGATGGGATCCATGCGAGAGGCTTTCCACGCGGGGTACCAGCCAAAGATGATGCCGATCGCGCCAGCGACGGAGACGGAGTAGACAATGGCCTTGACCGATGTGGTGGTGACCCAGCCCATATTGGCGCTGACGATGGTGGAGGCGAGCTGTCCTAGTAGGATGCCGATGATGCCGCCGGTGATGCAGAGTAGGATGGCCTCCACGAGGAATTGAGCCATGATGTCGCGCGGGCGAGCACCCACCGCCATGCGTAGTCCTATCTCGCGTGTACGCTCGGTGACGGAGACCATCATGATGTTCATGATGCCGACGCCACCCACGACGAGTGAGATCATGGCGACGACGAGCAGCAGGGTGCTGATGGTGGAGGTGGTGGTGGTGAGCATCTTGGAGAATTGCGCGCTGTCATGGAGCTGGAAGTCATCGATCTGACCGGGTTGGAGCTTGTGGGCGGCGCGCAGCACGGGGGAGATGGCGTCCATGGCGGGATTCGCATCTTCCTTGTTCTTGGCTTGCACGACGATGAAGTCGACGGTCTTGGTGCGCAGGGGGTGGGGGGCGGCGGCGTAGCCTTGGCGGGCGACACCGGGGTAGTAGTTCACACTCTTGGCGGGGTAGGTGCTATGCACGCTGACGCCTGTATTGGCCTGTGCAGTGACCTTGCTGAGCACGGCGCTGGAGGGGGAGCCTTGGAGGCGCATGCGTATGCTGGTCCAGGGGAGGATGGCGACGTCGTCTTGGTCTTGACCGTTGTGGCCCGAGCCTTTTTTCTCCAGCACACCGATGACGGTGAAGACGACATCGCGGATGCGGATTTCCTTGCCTAGGGGGTCGGTGCCCGCATAGAGATTCTCCGCGACGGTGTTGCCGATGAGGCAGACGCGCGCCGCGTCGTCGAGCATCTCCTTGGTGTAGCCGCGGCCTTTGGCGACCTTCCAGTTCTCGATTTCGAGGTAGTGCTCGTTACCGCCGACGATGCTGCCCAGATTCCAATTCTCCCCATCGACGATGGCTTGACCACTGGAGCGTACGACGGGGGAGACGAGATTGACCACATCGGCGCATTCGCGCATGATGATGTCGGCGTCTTCGGCCTTCATCGAGGCTTTCCCCCCCTTGCCGCTGCTGACGCCAGCGGTCTTGGTGGAGGCTCCCCAGATCATGATCTTACCCGCTCCGAGGCTGGCCACGGAGCTGGCGACTTGCTGTTGTGAGCCTTCACCAATCTCGGTGATGGAGACGACGGCGGCGATGCCGATGACGATGCCGAGTACGGTGAGGGTGGCGCGCATGGGGTTGCGCGTCAGGGCGCGCATGCAGGTGGCGAGCAGGATGAGGGGCTTCATGACTTGTTGAGTGAGATGTTGGTGAGCTCCGAGGCGATGCCCTCGGCGATGAGTCCGTCGACCATGTTGATGGCGCGGTCGGTGTAGGCGGCGGTGTCGGGGTCGTGGGTGACGATGATGATGGTGAGTCCCTTCTCCCTATTGAGGTCGCGGAACATGCGCATGACCTCCACCGAGGTGGTGGAGTCGAGGTTGCCCGTGGGCTCGTCGGCGAGCAGGATGCTGGGGTTGTTGATGAGTGAGCGGGCGATGGCGACGCGCTGTTGCTGGCCGCCCGAGAGCTGGGCGGGGGTGTGGTGGTGGCGATCGGCTATGCCGACGAGCTTCATGAGCTCCATCGCATGGGCGCGTATGTCGGCGGTGCTGCGTGCGGGGTGGGCGTAGTTCGCCGGCATCATGACGTTCTCAAGGGCGGTGGTGCGTGCGAGCAAGTTGAAGTTCTGAAAGACGAAGCCGATGCGCTCGTTGCGCAGCTTTGCACGCTCGTTGACGTTGTAGTGGGCCACGTTCTTGCCTGCGATGTAGAACTCACCGCTGGTGGGGTGGTCGAGGCAGCCGAGTAGATTCATGAGCGTGGACTTGCCCGATCCTGAGGCTCCGGTGAGGGAGACAAACTCTCCCTCCTCGATGTTGAGGGTGATGCCTTTGAGGACGGGGAGGTCGATCTCACCAAGGTGGTAGACCTTGGTGATGTCGCGTAGCTCGATGATGCTTTTCTTGGGGGAATCTTCCATGGGGGCTAGGGGGAGGGGGTTCTCGTGCTAGGGGGAGGGCTTAGCGAGGTCCGCCACCGCCGCCGCCACCGCCGCCGCCGCCGCCGCCGCCGCCGCCGCCGCCTTTGGCTGCTGGTGCTGTGCCGCCGTCTCCTGTGCCGCGTGCACGACGCTGAGGACGTCCCATGCCAAAGAAGCTGCCACCCTTGCCCTTCATGGCATCAGGATTCTTTATGGTTGCCGCGGTGACGATCTCGTCCTCGAGGCTGAGCTCTTGACCGGGCAGCAGGGTGACGACGGAGCGCGCACCATCGGAGATGCCGCGGATGACGCGGACGGGGGCTACCTTGTCCTCACTGACTTTTTTCCAGATGAGGGCGGTGTTCTTGTTGCGCTTGCCAGCGCCTTCGGGACGTGCTGCGCCTTCGGGACGTGCTGCACCCTCTGGACGCTCTGCGCCTTCAGGACGAGGTCCCTTGCCAGCACCGCGCGCGGCGGCCATTTTTTCGCTGGCGGCTTCGTCGATGAGGAAGGTGCGGGGCTTGTATTCAAAGGCAGCATCGGGGACGGTGAGCGCGTCGGGGATCTCGTCGATGATGAAGTAGACATTCGCGCTCATGTAGGGGAGCAGGCGGCGCTCGGGGTTCTTGATATCGACCTCGACGATGTAGGTGACGACGTTGGAGCTCATGGTGGCGTTGGGGCGTACCTTGTTGACCACACCGGTGAATTCTTCGTTGGGCATGGCATCGACGGTGTAGGTGACTTTTTGACCGGGCTTGATCTTGGCAATGTCGACCTCATTCACGCTCGTCCAGATTTGCATCTCACTGAGATCGTGGGCGACGAGGAAGAGGACGGAGGTGCTCATGCTACTCACGACTGTCTCGCCTATGTTGACCTGTCGCACGATGATGGTGCCGTCGACGGGGGGCTTGATGCGGGTGTACTCGCGATTGCGCATCTCGCGTGCGAGGCTGCTCTCGGCGCTGGCGAGCTGGGCCTCGGACTGCTGCTTGCTGGCCTTGGTGACGGCGAGCTGGGCGATGGCGGATTCGTAGGCGGCGTCTGCGCTCTCGGACTGGGCGAGGTAGTCGTCGTAGCTAGCTTGGGAGAGGGCTTCGCCGACACCGAGCTTTTTGGCGCGCTGGAGGTTGCGATTCGCCTTGTCTTTGCTTGCCTTGGCTTGGATGATGCTCGCCTCGGATTTGATGATGTTGGCATCGGCGGAGGCTATATTCGCCTTGGCTTGGGCGACGCTGGCCTCGGCCGCGCGGATGGCGAGCTCGACGAGGGTGTCATCGACGCGGGCGAGGAGCTGGCCCGCCTTGACCTGACTGCCGTAGTCGACGATCTTGCCGTCGGTGTCGCGCCCTAGCTCGAGGATCTCACCGGTGACTTGCGCACCGACGGGGACGAGCTCCTTGGGCTCAAGGGTGCCGGTGGATTGTACCTTGTTGACGAAGAATTCTTTTTGAGCCTTGACGGTGGTGAAGGAGACTTCGATGGCTTCTTCCTGATTCCAGTAGAACCAAGCTCCAGTGCCCATACCGAGAAGGAGGGCGGCGATGATGATTTTTTTGAACATGCTGTTGAGGGAGATATGATGAGAGGGTATGTGTTACTCTATATGAGTACGTAGAGTGATTCTAGAATCTACACTTTATATTATATTTAGTCTTTTATACACGATGACACCCTCTATCAAGCGGGGCTGTAGAGGGTGTTTGTATCGTAGTGAAGTAGCTGCTGTTCTTTAGCCTAGAAGGGATTCGATGCGTTGACAGACCTCCTCGACATTCGCGCGGCTGTTGAAGGCGGAGATGCGGAAGAAGCCCTCGCCGTGCGCGCCAAAGCCCGCGCCGGGCGTGATGACCACATTGATCTCTTGGAGCATCTTGTCAAACATATCCCAGCTGCCCAGCCCCTCGGGGCACTGCACCCAGACGTAGGGGGCATTCTCGCCGCCCCAGACCTTGAGACCTACCTTCTCGCAGGTATCACGCAGCAGCGCGGCATTGCCGAGGTAGTGATCGATGAGGGCTTGCGTCTGGCTCTGGCCAGCGGGGGTGAAGAGGGCCTCGGCTCCGCGCTGGACGATGTAGCTCGCTCCGTTGAACTTGGTGCTGTGGCGGCGATTCCACAGCTGAGCGACGGAGACCTCCTCGCCCTTGGCGTTCTTGGCCGTGAGCTCCTTGGGGATGGTGATGTAGCCGCAGCGTATGCCGGTGAAGCCGCCCTGCTTGGAGAAGG
>CAYJOV010000119.1:0-7157 GCA_964371905.1 uncultured Akkermansia sp.
CACTCCATCATAGGCGACAAGGGAGACAACGACTCACCGCGCAGCTCCGACGGAGTCGTCCCCTACTGGAGCAGCCACATCAACTGGGGCACCGAAACGATAGTCCCCCACTCCCACAGCGTGCAAAAGGAGAAGGAGACCGCCATTGACATGCACAAGATACTCCTCGACTATCTTGACGAATTAAAACTCCACTAACACAGGTCTCAAGGGTACTATGATTACCATTCAGACATAGACAAAACCTCCCAGAACACGCCCGCAAGCCTCCTACTCCGCATCTTCTAGAATGACTCTTAATGAATCATTGAACTTTAACTACTTTAGACTAGCTTTCCTCGCGCCTCTAGCCTCATAGGTGATTCTTGCTCATCTGCTCGACCTTTCGCTTCAAGCTGTCTAGCGCGAAAATTCTCTCATGGCGAAAATCGCGATCGTTTCGTGAATGGGAAATTTTTCTTTTCATACGCACTCTGCTCTGGTAGAATGAGCCCAGAACGTGTAGCGCAATCCGCACATTCCCACTCTCAAACGACAATCGCATTATGATTCAACAAATTGACCACATCGGTATCGCTGTTACTAGCCTCGAAGAAACTATCCCCCACTACCGCGATGCGCTCGGCCTCGGTGAGCCCATCGTCTCAGAAGTCGCCACGCAGAAAGTGCGCGTCGCCATGTTCAACGTCGCAGGTGTGCAGGTCGAGCTCCTTGAGCCCACCAGCCCCGAAAGCGCTATCGCCAAGGCTATTGAGAAGAATGGCGGTCGTGGCATGATCCATCACATCGCCTTCAAGACCGATGACGTGGTTGCCCAGCTCGCCACAGCCAAGGCTGCCGGCTGCGCCCTCATCAATGAGACACCTGTTCCCGGTGCTCACGACACACAGGTTGCCTTCCTGCATCCCAAGTCGACCTTCGGCGTCCTCACCGAGTTCTGCCAACACTAAAGATTTCCCCTTGAGAGCTCCTCCGCGCAACGTGAGGAGTTCTCAACGTATCCTCACATCATACTAATAACTCATTCATATGGCAATAGATCCTAAATTGATTGAAGATCTCGAAGCCCGCCGTGAGAAGGTCATCCTCTCCGGCGGTCAAGACAAGATCGACAAGCGCCATGCCAAGGGTGACTGGACAGCACGCGAGCGTGTTGACTGTCTCTTTGACACGGGCTCCTTCACCGAAATCGGTATGCACACCCGCCACCACTGCAGCAACTTTGGCATGCAGAAGAAGTACATCCCCGGTGAGGGTGTCGTCAGCGGCTTTGGTCTCGTCAACGGTCGTCCCGTCGCTACCGCCTCCTCCGACTTCCTCGCACAGGGTGGCTCTCTGGGCTACATGCACGCGATGAAGATCTGTGACGCGCAGCAGTACGCGATCAAGGCAGGTATGCCCATGATCCAGATCAATGACTCGGGTGGCGCACGCCTCCAAGAAGGCGTCGAAGCTCTCTCGGGCTACTCCAGCGTCTTCTACAACAACGTCGCCGCCTCCGGCGTCGTGCCCCAAATCTCGCTCATCCTCGGTCCCTGCGCTGGCGGTGCTGCCTACTCCCCCGCGCTGACGGACTTCATCATCATCCGCCAAGGCGGCTCTGCTGGTATGTACATCACCGGTCCCAAGGTCATCGAGCAGGTCACGTACGAGAAGTGCACCATGGACGAGATCGGCTCCGCCGCTGTCCACGCCTCCGTCTCGGGCAACGCCCACTTCGTCGCCTCCAGCGATGAGCACGCCATTGAGATTGCGAAGTCACTGCTCTCCTATCTCCCCAGCAACAACACGGAAGATCCCCCCCACGACCTCAGCATCGGTCTCGACATGGCAGACGACGAAGGCATGAATGACATCATCCCTGAGACGAACAACACGCCTCTCGACGTGCAGAAGGTCATCAAGCGTCTCTGCGACACAGAATCCTTCCTTGAGGTACACGCCGACTTCGCCAAGAATGTCGTCGTGGGCTTTGGCCGCATCTGCGGTGTGGTCGTTGGTATCATCGCCAACCAACCCGCCGTCAAGGCTGGCTGCCTCGATATTGATGCCTCCGACAAGGCGGCACGCTTCATCCGCTGCTGCAACTGCTTCAATGTCCCCATTGTGAATCTCGTTGACGTGCCTGGCTTCCTTCCTGGCAAGCAACAGGAGCGCGGCGGTATCATCCGCCACGGTGCCAAGATGATCTTCGCCTACGCCGCCGCAACCGTGCCCAAGATCACCATGATCCTGCGCAAGGCCTACGGCGGTGCCTACATTGCCATGTGCAATAAGGACCTCGGTGCTGATGTCGTCCTCGCATGGCCTACCGCTGAGATCGCCGTCATGGGTGCACAGGGTGCTATCCCCGTGCTCTACGGTCGTGAGCTCAAGGGTATCGAAGATGCCGAGGCTCGCGCCGCCCGCCAGAAGGAGCTGCTCGACGAGTACACACAGGCCTTCTACAACCCCTATGCTGCCGCTGCGGCCAATCAGGTGACCGAGGTAATCAACCCCAAGGAAACCCGCGCCCGCATCGCCCTCGCTCTGCGCACGCTGCTTAACAAGCGCGAAGTGCGTCCCGCGAAGAAGCACGGCAACATGCCTCTCTAATACTCAAGCCCCGCTTAATTTTATATGATTAGCTCATCCACTAGCATCATCGCCCTCTCGATGGACGATGTCTATTATCAAATCACAGGGATGGGTGTGGTCTTTGCCTGCTTGGTGTTTCTGAGCCTGATTCTCACCGTCTCAGGTAAGGTAGCCGTCAGCATGGACGAAGCGAAAAAGGCAAAAGCAGCTGCTGCCAAGGCAGCTGCCGAAGCCGCGGCCGCGCAGCTCAGCGCGAGCAGCCCTGCACCAGTCGCCACGACTGCTGCCGCTGCGAGCACCGAGCCTACGCCAGCCGAAGTCGCCGCCCTCGCCGCAGGTATCTACAACACTGCCCGCAGTAGCGTCACCCCCGAGGTGGTCGCCGCTATCGCCGCTGCCGTACGCGTCACGCTGGGTAGTGAGACTCGCATCCTTGAGATCAAACCTTCTGGTACCAGTTATGCTCATGGCGGGCGTGCTGCTATCATGTCCTCGCACTTCCCCAAGAAGAGCTAAAGGGAAGATCTAAATCTCGTTTTAAGAAAACTTTTAATCAATAAACTAACTTAACAGCCTGCCTCGCGAGGTCTTTTGGGCGTATTTTATTCATTTTTTAGTCGAATAGTTCACTATACTCCGTCAAAAATGCACAAAATCCACCACAAAATCCTCTCGCGATTTCAGGCTGCGAGAATTTAGAACTCCCCTTAGGACACACTCCGCCATTCCAATCACACATTCTTTTGAACATAACCCCATTCCCCCCTCATCAACACATGAAACAACTCCGCATCACTGTCGCCGGTCAAACATTTGACGTCACCGTAGAAACCATCGGTGGTACCACCCCCGCAGCCGCTCCCGCACCAGCTCCTGTTGCAGCACCCGTAGCCTCCGCTCCTGTCGCCGCTCCTGCTCCTGTCGCCGCTGCTCCTGCCCCTGCAGCACCTGCTGCTGCTGGCACGGGTACTCCCGTCTCTAGCCCTCTTGCTGGCAAGGTCGTCTCCCTCGACGTCGCTGTAGGTACAGCGGTGAAGAAGGATGATGCCATCCTCACGCTCGAAGCGATGAAGATGAACACCGTCATCTACGCTCCTGCAGATGGCACGGTCAGCTCCTTCGCGGTCGGCGCCGGTGACACCGTCACCGAAGGTCAACCTCTTGCCTTCATTTCCTAATCCATTCGACAAACTGGCTCATGGTGAGCATAAACAAATATACTCACCATGAGGTAACTTTATCTAGTACATAACATATGGACGGATTAATCAATTCACTGATGGACTTTGCCTCGGGCATGGGCGTCTTCGCCCTGACTTGGCAGATGATGCTCATGTGGGGTGTTGTCATCGTCATGCTCTACATGGGCGTGGTGAAGCAATTCGAGCCCCTGCTCATGATCCCCATCGCCTTCGGTGCTCTCATCGCCAATATCCCTGATAATGGCATGGTCATCACCCAAGCCCAGCGCGAAGTCATCGCGGTGAAGGAGGGCAAGGTCATCAAAGAAACGATGAACGATGTGGGCTTTCTCAAGATAGCCCTCATCCCCTACGACTCAGGTCACGCCGAGGCACCCGACAGTCTCAATGCTGAGGAAAAAGCCAAGTATGAAGCCGCAATGGGCGAGGAAATGCTCGCCACCAACGCGACGGATGCCGATGGCAAGGTGAAGAAGGGTCATCTCGACTTCAAGGGTCAGCACCAGCAGCACTACGTCGTCACCAGCCTCCACGGCGGTCTCTTTGACACCCTTGGTCTGGGTATCAAGATGGAGCTCTTCCCCCCCATCATCTTCTTGGGCGTGGGTGCGCTGACGGACTTCGGTCCGCTTCTCGCCTCCCCCAAGGCACTGCTCCTCGGAGCGGCAGCACAGGGTGGCGTCGCCTTCACCTTCCTCTCGGCGATGGCCTTGGGCTTCACCCGTGAGCAGTCATCCGCTATTGGCATCATTGGTGGTGCAGATGGACCTACCTCCATCCTGCTCGCCTCCAAGATGGCTCCCGAGCTCCTCGGCGCGATCGCGGTGGCGGCCTACACCTACATGGCACTCGTGCCGCTCATCCAGCCGCCCTTTATGAAGCTGCTGACGACAGAGGCACAGCGCAAGATCAAGATGAAGAGCCTGCGTCAGGTGTCAAAGGGAGAGAAGCTCTTCTTTGCCTTCACGGTGACCATCGTGACCATCCTGCTCTGCCCCGACGCAGCACCGCTGCTGGGTATGCTGATGTTTGGCAACTTCCTGCGCGAAAGTGAAGTCACAGGTCGTCTCGTGAGCTGCGCGCAAAATGAGCTGCTCAACATCACGACCATCTTCCTCGGTGTGTCGGTGGGTCTCACGATGCAGGGCAACCGCTTCATCCAATGGGACACCATCCTCATCATCGGCTTGGGTGTGATCGCCTTCATCGTGGCAACCTGCTGCGGTCTGGTCTGCGCTCAAATCATGAATCGCATCCCCGGTTGGAGGGATAATCCCGTCAACCCCCTCATCGGCTCGGCTGGTGTGTCGGCAGTTCCTATGGCGGCTCGCGTCTCGCACAATGTGGGTCAAGAGGCTGATCGTACGAACTTCCTGCTCATGCACGCCATGGGTCCCAACGTCGCGGGTGTGATCGGTACAGCGGTTGTCGCTGGCTACTACATCACGACTCTTTCCTAAAAGGGAAAAGCATTTCAAGCATTCTTCAAACACCCTGCAACGTGACGTTGCAGGGTGTTTTTTTGAGCGTGTGATCGTTGATACCACACTCTACTCTTGACTCACAGGCAGGGCTGGCGCACAATAGAAGCCATGAGTCCCCTGAGCACTGGAAAGAAAATCAACGTACGCCGCCCCGAGATCATGAGCAAGGTCGAGGGCATCGTCAGCTCGCACTATGACAGCAGCCTCGTGGATCGCATCGCGATGGGGGGCAACAACTATCAGGTCGGCAACACGGAGATCCACCTCGCGGTCTCCTTTGGCTTCTGCGATGGGGTGCGCCGCGCTATTGACCTCGCCTACGCGACACGCGAGATGTTCCCCACAGAGCGCATCTGGCTCATCGGAGAGATCATCCACAACCCCGCCGTCAATGCGCACATGGACGCGCTAGGTCTCCAGCGTCTCACTTGGGAGGCGAACTCCCCTGAGTACGACCAGATGCAGGAGGGTGACGTCGTCATCATCCCCGCCTTTGGTGTGACCGTGGGGATGCGCAAGATTTTTGTAGAAAAGGGACTCCAGATCGTCGACACCACCTGCGGCAATGTCGTGCGCGTCTGGCAGAAGGTCAAGTCCTACGCGAAGCGCGGCATCACAAGCATCATTCACGGCAAGAGCAAGCATGAGGAGAGCATGGCGACAGCCTCCCACTCCCGAGGCGATGCGGGCATGGGGAAATTCCTCATCATCTTTGATGAGAAAGAGGCTCTACAGCTCGCCTCCTACATACGGGGGGAGATGAGCACGGAGGACTTTCTCACGCACTTCAAGGGCGCGTACTCGGTCGGCTTTGCACCCGAGCTCGACCTCCAAGTCATCGGCATGGCAAATCAGACCACCATGCTCAAGGACGAGACCGCACGCATCCAAAACATCCTACGCGAGGCCGTCACCCTACGCGACGGAGACACGAGTCGCTTCCATGTATGCGACACCATCTGCGGAGCCACGCAGGATAGGCAGAATGCCCTCTTCGACCTCCTCGACAAGGAGCTCGATGCCATGTTTATCGTCGGCGGCTACAACAGCTCCAACACCACGCACCTCGCGCACATCGCCGCCGAGCGACTCCCCACCTACTTTGTCAAATCAGCCGACTGTATCCTTGATCTCAAGCGCATACGCTGCTTTGACCTCAAAGGCAAGCAGGAGACCGAGCAGGCATTCCTCCCTGCGGTCGCGCAGCGCGATCGCGTCTGGCGCATTGGCATCACAGCGGGTGCGTCCTGCCCTGCCAACGTGATCGAGCAGGTCATCGAGCGACTGCTGGAGCTGCGCAACGCTGCGAACTGAGCCCGAGCCGAGCTTCTCATTGACTTTCACTCCCAAAAGAGGTATAACCCTCCCACTCATCCCATGGCAACTCGCAAAAACAATACCATACGCCGCAAGGTAACGAACTGGACAGCGGCCGACTCAGCAGACCTCTACGGCGTACGCGATTGGAGCAACGGCTTCTTTGACATCTCACGCACAGGAGACGCGACCGTACAGCTCCGCGACGACGATGGCTCAGCCAAGGATATACGTCTCGCCTCCATCATGAAGGCACTCACCGATCGCGGGACGAATGCGCCTATCCTGCTGCGCTTCCCCGACCTACTACGCGAGCGCATCGATGAGCTCAACGAAAGCTTTGCCAAGGCCATCAGTGAGGTGAACTACCAAGGGGTCTACCGTGGCGTTTATCCCGTCAAGGTGAACCAGCAACGCCAAATTGTCGAAGAAATCGTCACCTACGGCAAGCGCTACCACTACGGACTCGAGGCGGGCTCGAAGCCCGAGCTCATCGCCGCCATCGCCCACATGTCTGACCCTGAAGCCTTCCTCATGTGCAATGGCTACAAGGACGATGAGTTCATCGACCTCGCGC
>CAYJOV010000120.1:0-7099 GCA_964371905.1 uncultured Akkermansia sp.
AACGAGCTTCGCTCGCCGCCTTCGGCGGACTTTATATGCTTTTCTTACTTGACGCGCCACTCCCTCTGAGGCTGAAAGCATGTATCACATTTGAGTGGATGTAAAGGCTTTGCCTTTCCCTCCTCTCAAATGTTTACATGCCTACATAGTCTACGAGAGGTGGCGTGCGACCGTGTCGCACTTAATATTACAGCTGGCAACCGCGATTGGCGATGATGTAGCTACTTGACAGAGGAGGACGCTGCTGCTATAGTGGCATCTAACACTACCTCAGCCCTTGGTCATGCTACGCTTCATCCTTCTTGTATTCCTCCTTCTTGTCCCTGCGCATGCGCAGGGTGGTCTCATGGTAGAGAGTTCTACCACAGCAGCTTTATCACTTGCTTCATCGCCCTGCACCACCTTAGCGGCGCGCCGCGGAGTGCGCCGCTCATCGGGGAGCTTATTTCGGTCGTCGCGATCGTCGTATGGTTATAGAGGCTATAGCGCTACGTCGCGATCTCAGCCATGGTATACGAGAACTTGGTATTGGCTCAGGGGATTTTTCTTCAACAACACGTGGCTTCTAGGCATCCTTGCCGTCGTTTTATTCATCCTCAAAATCTTTAAAAGCAACTAAACGAACATAAAAGAGCCCTGCAAGTCTGACTTGCAGGGGCTTTCTGTTGAGCTGATGCGATCGCCTCAGCTGAGGAAGCTTGCCTTGAAGCTCTCGATCTCCGCTTGGATCTTCTTCATCTCCTTGAGTGCGGCGGGGAGCTGACGTATGCAGACGATCTGACGCTTCATATTCAAGAAGCTGTCGGCGGGCAGACCCCAGTAATTCTTACCCGCTTCGAGGTGGCTGAGCACACCCGACTTCGCGCCGAGAATGACGCGGTCGCCTATGGTGAGATGCCCCGCGATGCCGCATTGCGCCGCGATCGTCACGTAGTTGCCTATGCGTGTGCTACCTGCAATGCCCGTCTGTGCGACGATGACGCTATGCTTGCCTATGGTGACATTGTGCCCGATCTGCACGAGGTTGTCCAGCTTGCAGCCTTCTCCAATGACGGTGCGGCCAAAGCGCGCGCGGTCTATCGTCGTATTCGCCCCAATATCGACATGATCGCCTATGACGACGATGCCCACCTGATCGATGGTGTCATAAGAGCCTGTTTCCTTGTTGAGTAGGAAGCCAAAGCCGTCTGAGCCAATGACGGCTCCCGGTTGGATGACGACATGGTGGCCGATCTCGCAGCGCTCGCGTACCGTGACGCGGGCGTAGAACTTGCAATTCTCCCCAATGCGTACCCCCTGACCGATGATGCAGCCCGGTCCTATATCGCAGCCGTCACCTATGCTCGCGCCGCGCTCGATGATGCAGCCCGCGGCGATGCGCACCTTGTCCGCATTGAGCGTGACACCCTCCTCGATGATGGCATGAGGGGAGATGCCAGCGGTGAAGCTCTGCGTGGATTTCATAAAATGAGAAACCAGCGCGTTGAAGGCGAGCGAGGGATTCTCCACCTCGACATAGATCGGACCTTTGGGGTAGTCAGGCAGTGAGGGGGGGACGAGGACGAGACCCGCTTGGGTTTGCAGGTAGTCTTGGTAGTACTTCTCGTTGCCGAGGAAGGTAGCTTCGGAGGGGCAGGCTTCTGATAAGGTAGCGACTCCAGAGATGCTGATCTCTGGAGTCGTCTGGAGAAGCTTACCTCCCGTGAGCTTGAGGATATCATCTATACTCAGCTTCATATGGGGAGTGATGTTGTAAGGGGTGCTTATTGTGCGGGGGCTGCTCCGCCGTTGGCGCGCTGCAGCTCGGCTTGAGGATCGTAGCCAGCAGGTGCGCCGGCGTTGAGCTTCTTGATCATCTCAGGGGTGATATCGAGGCTCTTTTTGACAAAGGGGAAGACCATCGTGCCGAGTGGGGGGGAGGCTGCGCCGGAGTTGATGACGAGATCGTAGTTGCCAGCACCAGCGGCTTCGTCGACGAGCTTCTGGATGTCTTGGAGGAGAAGGAGGATCTCGCGACGCTGCATTTCCTTGAATGCAAGCTCACGACGTTCGCGGAAGTTGTTGAATTCCTGCTCGGAAGCTTGAGCTTGGTTCAGCTTGGCGGTGAACTCGGCCTCAATCTTCTTGATAGCAGCTTGGGAAAGAGAGGGGTCTTTTTTCTTGCGGATCGCGTTGAGCTCTTCGCCGAGCTTCTTGAGCTTTTCGGCGCGAGCGCGCATGTCCTCTTCGATGGTGGTTTTTTGCTCATTGAGACGCTTTTCAGCGTCGATGCGCTTGTAGAATGACTTGTAAAGATCCTGCATATTGACAGCGGCAATCTTGAGCTCGGCTTGCGCGGAGCTTGCAAAAGCGCATGCTGCCAGCAACATCCCTGTAAAAGTGGTGAACTTCATGATACTAATGTGAATTTATATTGATGTATAAGACAGTTGCATTATAGTCCTTTTGGTTTGATCCGTCAAGATATAGACTGCAAAAAGTGCTATACTGACATATTATTGACTGCCTTCGCATTCGCGCCTATGCACGGTCTTGACGCCGTGGGCGAATTCTGTTAGAATCACCACGTGTTGGAGGAATCAGATTTTCGCGATGAAAAAACTTTCCTAAAGAGTCAATTGATCACCTGTATTGGTAACAAGCGAGCTCTCCTCCCTTATTTGGCTTCTGCCTTTGAGAGCCTTGAAAAAAAACTCGGGCGAAAGCTGCGCTGCTGGGATGCCTTTTCGGGGGCGGGAGGTGTCTCGCGTCTGCTCAAGTCCTACGCCTCGGAGCTCTATAGCAATGATCTGGAGCTCTACGCCGCCTGCATGAGCCGTTGCTACCTCAGCAATGCCACGCCCTCTCTGCTGCACCGACTGACGCCTCTCTACCGCGATCTCACGGCGCAGCTCGCCGAGCCTGAGCGTCTGCAAGCGGGCTTTATCACGGAGCTTTACGCTCCTCAGAATGAGGCGCGTATCATGGCGCAAGAGCGTGTTTTTTACACGCGTCGCAATGCTCTCTACATCGACACGGCACGCGCGCTCATCGCGCAGCTAGACGTGGAGGTGCAGGATTATTTTCTCGCCCCACTGCTGAGCCAAGCCTCGGTGCATACGAATACGTCGGGCGTGTTCAAGGGCTTTTATAAGAACGCCTCGGGAGTCGGGCACTACGGAGGGCGTGGCGAGCATGCGCTCTCGCGTATTAAGAGGGATATTGAGCTGCCTTTCCCTGTTTTTTCTCGATTCCTCTGCCCTGTGCAGGTGACGCAGGGCGATGCTTTGCAGGTGGTGCGCGAGCTCCCCGAGCTGGATCTCGCCTACTTTGACCCCCCTTATAATCAGCATCCCTACGGATCGAATTACTTTATGCTCAATCTGATCGCCGAGGGTAAAGCGCCTGAGCTTGAGACGATGTCGCGTGTGTCGGGGATTCCTCGTGATTGGACACGCTCTGCCTTCAACCACCGCGCGGGCTCGCAGCGCGCGCTCCAAGAGCTCGTCAAGCACTGTCCCGCGCGATTCATCCTGCTCTCCTACAACTCAGAGGGTCTGCTCACCAAGCAGGACATCATCGCAATCCTCTCTCAGCATGGCAAGGTGAGCTGCGAGGAGATCCCCTATGCGACCTATAAGGGCAGTCGCAACCTGAGGGGCCGCAGCTTGCAGGTGCTGGAGTATCTCTTTTCTTTGGAAAAGACTTGTTAATACCCGCGTGATGCTGTAGCATCTCTGCCATGAAATTTAAGGAGATTGCTCTCGTCCTTCTAGCCCTTGTCTGTCTGTTTCTTTCACCCGCACTCTCCCTCTTCCTTGGCATCGTCTTTGCCTTATTCTGCGGGGCGGTCATGAAAAAGCACACCTCCAAGGGCTCTTCTTTCCTGCTCAAAGTCGCCGTCGTCGGTCTAGGCTTTGGTATTAATATCGAAGACTCACTGCGCGCCTCCTCCGAGGGGATCGTCCTGACTATTGTATCCATCGCCATGGTGATGATCGCGGGCTACCTCCTCACCAAGACATTCAAGATAGGCAGCAAGCTCGCCTACCTCATCTCGGCGGGCACGGCCATCTGCGGTGGCAGTGCCATTGCAGCGGTCGCTCCTGTCATCAAGGCGAAGGCTCATGACACGTCCATGGCACTGGCCGTTATCTTCTCGCTCAATGCCATTGCCATGCTTATCTTCCCCTACATCGGGCATTACCTGAATTTATCGCAAGCCGATTTTGGCATGTGGGCAGCACTTGCCATCCATGATACGAGTGCTGTCGTGGGTGCGGGAAAAAGCTATGGCGCGGAGGCACTCGATATTGCCGTCCTCGTCAAGCTAAGCCGCGCTCTCTGGATCATCCCCCTGTCCATCCTCTCCATTTTCCTCTTCAAATCCAGCCAAGGCGAGGGCAAGAGCAGCATCAGCATCCCTTGGTTCATCCTGCTCTTTGTCGTGGCCATGCTCATCGCAAGTTACACCCCCTTGCCCCAGCTCTTCACCGATACGGTCGAGATTGCTTCACACCACATCCTGAGCCTCTGTCTCTTTTTGATAGGCAGCCAGCTCTCGCTCGACGCCATCAAGAGCGCGGGCTTCAAGGCGGTGTTCTTTGGCATCAGCCTCTGGGTCTTCATCAGCGTCGGCTCTCTACTCGTCATTAAATTCTGTTAACACCCCAACAGCTCAGATGCAACGCCTCGTTATCAAGATTGGTAGCAATGTCCTCACGCAATCCGATGGGATGCTGGATCGCGCCCGCATGGCCGATCTCGTCGCTCAAATGGCGCGCCTGCGCCAGCGTGGCTATGAGATCATCCTCGTCTCCAGTGGAGCAGTCGCCTCGGGGCGCGGACTACTCCCCGCCCCGCCCAAAAAGCTCTCCGCCGTCTCGACGCGCCAGCTCTACTCCGCTGTCGGTCAGGCGAGGCTGATCAATGAGTATTACAATCTCTTCTCCCTCTATAGCATTTCCTGTGGTCAGGTGCTCACGACCAAGGAGAGCTTCTCGACGCGCCAGCACTACCTCAATCAGCAGCACTGCATGGAGGTGATGCTCGCGCATGATGTGCTGCCCATTGTCAATGAGAATGATACCATCTCCATCACCGAGTTGATGTTCACGGACAATGACGAGCTCTCGGGGCTGGTAGCGAGCATGATGAAGGCGCATCAGCTCATCATCCTCAGCAATGTGGATGGCATCTATAATGGTGATCCGCAGGCAGCCGAGAGTGAGGTGATACGGCGTATCGATCCCGATCACGCGGGTATTGGGGAGTACTTTTCTGCCACACGCTCGAGCTTTGGGCGAGGTGGCATCTTGACGAAGCACCGCATCGCGCGCAAGATCGCCGCTGAGGGCATCGAGGTCATCATCGCCAATGGCACGCGTGAGGATATCTTGCTGCGCCTGCTCGATGCCCGTGAGGAGACGCTGTGTACGCGTTTCACTCCGAGTGAGAAGATGATCACCCCGCGCAAAAAGTGGATCGCCCACAGCGAGGACTTTGCCAAAGGAGTGCTGAGCATCAGCGATCAGGCACGTGATGCGCTCAGGGGAGATCAGGCATGCAGCTTGCTCCCCATTGGCGTCGTGCGTGTCGAGGGTGATTTTGAGAAGGGCGATGTCGTGCGCCTGATCGACTCGCAGGGCGAGCTCATCGCGCTGGGTCAGGTGTCCTGCGATGCTGCACAGGCGGCGCATGTCGCGGGGCAGCAGGGGCATGCCGCGCTCGTCCATTATGATTATCTCTATTTGAATCACTAATATGTCATTACAGCCATCTCTACTCCGTTGCAAGACCGCGAGCCGCGCCTTGGCGCAGCTCAGCCGTGATCAGATCAACGCGACGCTCACGAGCCTCGCCGCCACCCTGCGTCTCTCACACGCCTCCATCCTCGCGGCAAATCAGAGCGATCTCGCCGAGATGGATCGTAGCAATCCGCTCTACGATAGACTTTTGCTCAATGAATCGCGCCTCGATGAGATCGCGGATAGCATGGATCAGCTCGTGCAGCTCCCCTGTCCGCAGGGAGAGCTCCTCTCGGAGACTGTACGCCCGAATGGCCTACGCATCGAGAAGAGGCGTGTGCCCTTTGGCGTGATCGCGGTGATCTATGAGGCGCGGCCCAATGTCAGCCTCGATGTCTTTAGCCTCTGCTTCAAGAGTGGTAATGCCTGCGTGCTCAAGGGCGGTAGCGATGCCTACCAGACCAATGCTTGCCTCGTCGCGCTCATACGCGATGTGCTGATTCAGCAGGGCTTGAGCCCTGAGATAGTCCAGCTGCTGCCACCAGGGCGCGAGAGCACGCAGGAGCTGCTCCATGCCGTCGGACTCATCGATCTGCTCATCCCTCGCGGGAGTCAAGCCCTCATCAACTATGTGCGCGAGCACGCACGAGTCCCCGTCATTGAGACAGGGGCTGGGATATGCCACTGCTATGTGGATGCGGCGGCAGATATCGCCGTGGCGGGGCGCGTGGTGACGAATGCGAAGACGCGCCGCGTGAGCGTCTGCAATGCGCTGGACTGCCTGCTCATCCACCGTGCGAGGCTCGCGGATCTGCCCAGTATCTGCTCAGGGCTCATCGCGCATGAGGTGCGTGTGCATGGGGATGAGGCAGCCTTGACCGCGCTTGCGGGAGCCTACCCTAGCCATCTGATGGAGCGGGCGGATGAGGAGAGCTACGGGCGTGAATTCCTCGATTACCAGCTCTCCATCCGCACCGTGGAGGATAGAGAAGAAGCCATCGCGCATATCACGCGCTACAGCTCCCAGCATAGTGAGGCTATTATCACGGAGGATGTGGCGACGGCGGAGTACTTTACGCTCTCCGTCGATGCGGCCTGTGTGTATGTGAATGCCTCGACGGCCTTCACGGATGGCGGTCAGTTCGGCTTTGGGGCGGAGATCGGCATTAGCACGCAAAAGATGCATGCGCGAGGCCCCATGGCATTAGCCGAGCTGACGAGCTACAAGTACATCATCCACGGTGAGGGGCAGATACGCCCCTGAAGGTGGGAATGATGCTGAGTATTACTTTGACAGGAGTTAATGTAACAGATTGCAGGATTCGCACAAATGGGCATATCTGAATATCAAAGCTTCTTTTTGTTGGGTGAAA
>CAYJOV010000121.1:0-7079 GCA_964371905.1 uncultured Akkermansia sp.
TCTAAGAACACTGATCATCTGTCTTGATTATCAATTACAACATCACCAAAGAAAACTCTCTCATGAAGCTTGAAAAAAATACAATCATCAAATTGGAGCGCAGACCCAACTCGCGTACTCATACCATTAGCATGGGGATCAATTGGGGGGCTCTGCAAAAGAGGACATTTTTTCGCACGGTACACGTCCCAGTCGATCTCGATGCCTGCGCCTCTCTGTTCAAGGAAGATGGTGAGTTTGATGAGACGGTAAGTTTCAAAAATAAGGCGTCGAGGCATTTCGCCGTGATGCACAGCGGGGATGACAAGGATGGCGATGTTGATGGGGATGATGAGCAGGACAATGAGACGATTATCTTGGATCTCTCGCGTGTGGATAGGCGTGTCTCGATGGTATTTTTGTTTGTCACGAGTTACAATGAGTTCGACTTTGCGCATATTCCGCATGCGAATGTGCGGGCGTATGCGCACAGCGATCATGATCGGCGCGATCTGCTCGCGCAGTTTGATATCAAGAGAGACCCTTCATTTTCTGGTTGCAAATCAATGGTTCTTGGTGTAATCTTTCGTCGTGGTCAAGAGTGGTTGTTCCGTACGATTGGAGAACCGACCAAGGGAAAAACCATCAGAGAACTCGAATTGATCATCCAAGAACAATACATAGGGCAGCATTGATTGATCTAAAAAATTACTTACAGATTTGCTGCTCTGCTTTCACTTTTATCCATGAGCAACAAAGACAACATGAGGGGACTCAGCGAGGCTGAGATTCTCCAGCAGAGGCATGACCACGGAGATAATCTGATCACTCCACCCAAGCAGACACACTGGGTGATCCTCTATCTAGAAAAATTCAAAGATCCCATCATTGTCATTCTTCTCATCGCTGCTCTCATCACATTGAGTTTTGGCGTGGTGCACAACGATTACACTGAGTCGGTGGGCATTATCGTCGCGATTATGCTCGCGACAGGTGTAGGCTTTTGGCAGGAGTATAGTGCCAAGAGAAAATTCGACCAGATGCAGCAGAATCGCGACTACGAGCCTGTTACGGTGCGTCGCGACGGAGTCGTACAGACGGTCAGCAAAGATCAGCTCGTCAAGGGGGATGTGGTCATCCTCTCGGTAGGCGACGAGATCCCCGCCGATATCATCCTCCACAAGGCTCTCGATATGAGGCTATCAGAGGCGAGTATGACAGGTGAGTCTCGCGCCGTCTCCAAGTGCACCCGCGCGGAGTACGTGTCCGAGCATGGTGTGCTCTATATGGGTGCTGGATTCGCCCCTTATCTCCTGCTGCGTGGTACCGTCATTGAGCAGGGAGATGGAGAGGGGATCGTGGAGGCTGTCGGCGATCGCACCGAGATAGGCCGTACGACTCAAGAAGCCACCGTTGAGACGGATCGCAAGACCCCCCTCGAGATCCAGCTGGATGGGCTGGCGGATAAGATCACACGAGGAGCTTTTGGCGTGGCCATCCTCATGTTCACCATTCTCAATATCGTGCATTGGACGCAGGCGGGGGCGAGCTGGGCGGACATCTGGAGCTACCAGACGGTCCTGCTGGAGCTGCGCTACCTCATGGCCGCTGTGGTCGTGGTCATCGTCGCCGTCCCCGAGGGCTTGCCACTGGCGGTGACACTCGCGCTTGCCTTCTCCATGAAAACCATGGCGCGTGAGAAGAATCTCATCAAGAAGATGCACGCCTGCGAGACCATAGGCGCGGTGCAGGTCATCTTCACCGACAAGACAGGCACTCTCACGGAGAACCGCATGCGTGTCGTCGAGACCGATGTGGCTCCAGGACAAGAAGGGCATCTCGAGCTCATCGGGGCGCTCAATGCCACCGCCCACTGGGCCAAGGGGGATAAGATATTGGGCAATCCCACCGAGGGCGCTATCCTCACCTCCATCGGTCGCAAGCAGTGCGAGCAGCTGCAACGCCGCTATTCCACCGTGAATAGCATCCCCTTTTCTAGCCAGTATAAGTACATGGTCGTCTCCGTCCTCGACAAAGAGACCCAGCGCGAGCTCGTGCTCATCAAGGGTGCTCCCGAGGTGCTCGCGGAGCTCATCAGGGATAATCAATTCCTCGGCAAAGTCTCCGAGCAGCAGGAGCGCGGCCGCCGCGCCATCTCAGGCCTGCTCATCGACTCGATGAGCTTTGATGCGGTCGAGAAGGTACTTCAGAATCGACAACTGGAGAAGCTACGTCTGGAGAAGCAACGTCTCGAGAAGCTACGTCTGGAGAAGCTACGTCTGGAAGACCAACGACTGAAGAAGCAACGACTGGAAGACCTACGACTGGAAGACCAACGACTGGAGAAGCAACAACTGGAGAAGTATCGATTGGAGCAAGCCCGATACATCGGTACTTGGTTTATCGAAGATGGCGTGCGTGCTAATGTGCCAGATGCCATCGATCGATGCAGAAATGCAGGTATCAGGGTCGTCATGTTGACGGGGGACAATCTCGCCACGGCGAAGGAAATCGCCCATCAAGCCAAGATGCCCGATCTATGGGCTATCGAGGCCAAGGACTTCGATGCGGCGATCGAGAAGGGGAATCCCCGTCGCGAGTTCCCCAATGTCATCGCACGCTGCACCCCCATCGACAAGCTAAAAATCCTCAAGTGGGTACAAGAACGGGGCCACGTCTGCGGCATGACAGGCGACGGGGTGAATGACTCTCCCGCGCTGAATCACGCCGATGTAGGCATCGCCATGGGCTCAGGCACTGACATTGCCAAGGAGGCCGCCGACATCATTCTCCTCGATGACGCCTTCCCCTCCATCGTCACGGGGGTGAAGTGGGGCCGCTCGCTATTCAATAACATCAAGAAATTCCTCTTTTTCCAGCTCACCATCAATGTCTCTGCCTGCCTCATCGCCCTCTTTGGCCCTCTCGTAGGAGTCGAGCTGCCCTTTACCGTCACGCAGTTCCTCTGGATCAATCTCGTCATGGACTCGCTCGCCGCCATCGCGCTCGCCTCCGAGCCTGCTGATGAGAAGGTCCTGCTCGATCCCCCGCGCAGGAGTGTGGAGCAGATCATTGATCGCAGGCTGGCGAAGCGCATCTTTGGCTTTGGTATCTTTGTCTGGCTACTCTCCTCCTTGCTGCTTTGGCTCAGCCAGCTGGAGAGCTTTAGCTTCATCACGCCTACGATCTTCTTTGCGGGCTATATGATGCTTAATTGGTGGAATCTCTTCAACGCGCGCGTCATTGGGCAGAAGCGCTCCCTCTTTGATGGATTTTGCAGCAATCCGAAGTTCTACCTCACAGCTCTCGTCATCCTCGCGACCACCATCGCGATTGTGCAGCTGGGGGGAGAGGTCTTTCGCACAGAGCCCCTCTCGCTGCTGACATGGGTCATCATCATCATCGTGACCTCCTTTGTCGCGATCCTTCGCCAGCTCTACTACTACCACCGTAGCAGGAGAAAGAAAAACATCCCAGCAAATAGTCTGTAAACAGTTACCTCCACCCCCCACTCCTCCCCATTATGAGCGAACCCTCCGACTCCAAATTCACCATGCTATCCCTCTTTATGGTCGTAGCACTGGCAAGTGGTATCATTTATCTCTACCAACAAGGCTCGCCGGACACTCAAGCGGGAGGCGCTAAAACCCCACCACCACCCCTAGGTCCTAAGTCCACAAAGACAAAGACTCCACAGAAATTCATCATCAGTGATCATGAACGAAAGCTTTATGCCAAGCTCACTCAGACATCGCTCGAAAAAATAAAGAAGCTCACCAACAGCCTAGGCCCCATCCTGCCACCTATCACTCCTTCTATAGACAGCAACGTCGCCGTGAGTGCTGGCTACCTCGCCTACGCGAAGCAATCGGCGCGCGGTAAGCAACTCATCATTGAGAATCTCCAAAAGAAGCGCATCATCGCCTTCAAGGAGAGCACGAGCCCCGATCAGCTCATCTTTGATCACGCGAATCAGGTCGCGCTGCTCGCAGACCAGAAAGGCGATGTCTATCTCTACGAGCTACCCTCAGGCAATCAACTCACTCACATCAGCTACAAAGCCAAGATCAGCAAGCTCGCTCTCAGCGCAGGGGGCAGCCATCTAGGCATTAGTGGGCGCGGCAAGCCCATCACCCTCTATCAGCCACAAGCCAAGAGAATCTGGCAGCTCCCCCTCAGTGAGTCCGCCACTGCGCTCGCCCTCACCGACGACGGAGCCTATTTTGCCGTCGCTACCGGCAGCGAGCTGAAACTCTACGACAGCGACAAGGAAATCCTCAAAGCGAGCGCGAGACTCAGCAGCCCCATCAGAGCCCTCAGCTTTAGCCCGAACAAGGACTACATAGCCGCGAGTCATGCCAATGGCAGCGTGAGCATCTATGAGCTCATGTACGCAGAAGTCATTGCGAGCATCCCCAGCCGCAACCTCATCAACGCGCTCGCCTTCTCCCCTGACAGCCGACTGCTCGCGCTGGGTGGAGAGGACAAGCTCGTCAAGATCTATGATGTCAGCAGCATGAGCGCGATCAAATCCATCCCGCACCCCAGCGCCGTCATCTCGCTCGCCTTTGATCCTCGGGCAAGGAGGCTCATCAGTAGCTCGGTGAGCAAAACAGAAATAAGCACCTTCTAGACAGCTTGTTTATTATTATTTGATATTATATAAAATATCTAACTAACTCCGCTTTGTTTTCCAAATGAATGCTCAGCGAAGAAGGGGATGAAAGATATGCGATAAAGCTCATCGGCAGGTTGATTTTTTTCTTGTGCTCGGAGAAAGGACTTGATAGTCTATTAGGATGAAACCACGCACTACCTACTTTCTCTCTCTCCTCTCTCTCTCATTCACCGCCATGCCCACCCTCGGCTATGAGGTAATCTCGCACCCCCACAGTGTCGCTGGGCTTGCGCCGTCGTCGAGCTCCTTGATCGGCGCGACTGAGGACACGCTGCTCCATCTGACAGCAGCGGAGCGCAATTATCTCCTCGCCTCCATGGCACTCTTTGTCGATGCCATCGCGGATGACATCGAGAGCAAGCCACTTTTTCAGCAAAAGGAAAGCCTCGCAGCTCCCATTAGGAAGCGTCTGCGCACGACCGACATCCCGACAGCCGAGCTCAGCGAGGCGCAGCGCGCCTATCTGGCAGCTGAGCGTCAGATCCAGCTCGATGCGCTTGAAGCCATGGAAGGACTCAGTGACAGCGACCAGTACGAGTACTTTGCCCAGATGAAGAAGCAGCTGCGCGAGCTGCGCGACAATGCGAGCCCCGAGGTGCAAAAGCTCCAGCAAGACAGCGTCGCTTTTGCCCCCCTGAGCAACGAGCTGCGCGTCGAAGACAGGATCAGCGCCATCATCGCGGAGGCACAAGCGAGCTCTGATCGTCGTATTGATCAAGAGATCTTTATGGTGACCAAGCTGCGCGCCCTCGCCGAAAACATCCGCTCCATGCGTACGGAGGTCAAGTCCTTTGCCAAGACCACGCCTACCGAGCAGAGAATCAGCGTGAAATAATTTTTTTCATAATAAGCAAATAGAAGAAGCAAGCGGTCTCCCTTCCTCCGAGAAGGGGGATCGTCTTTTTTTTGACTCAGCGTGTAGATTCACCTCCTCAATCACGTTCTTATTGATAGAGCTATGAACATTTTTTCTCTCTTGAGTGTACAGGTTGTTGTCTGTTGTGCTTTCACGATGAATGCGCAAGCGAATACTTACCCCATCGTAGACACAGGGCAGACCCTCTGCTACGATGCCGAGGATACCATCACTGCCCCCAAAAAGGGTGCAGCCTTTTACGGACAAGACGCGCAGCATCGAGGCAATGCGCCCTCCTACACCGATCTGGGCAATGGCTGCGTCAAGGACAAGGTCACCGGCCTTATCTGGGAGAAGGGCTACCGCATCATGGGGCTAGACGAGGCAATCAAGGCGGCGAAGAGCTGCCGCACCGGCGGGCATAGCGATTGGCGACTCCCGACGATCAAGGAGGTCTACTCACTCGCCCTCTTCTCGGGCGTGGATGCCAGTAGCCGCGATATGGAGTCCATCCCGAGCGAGGCAAAGCCCTTTATTGATACGAAGTATTTTGATTTTAAATACGCCGCCCACGGCACGCGCCCCATCGACAGCCAGATGCTCAGCAGCACGCGCTACGTGAGCACGACGATGAATGCGGACGCGACCGTCTTTGGCTTCAACCTCGCCGATGGGCGCATCAAGGGCTACCCCATCATCGAGAAACGCCAGCGCCAGCCAAAGCAATTCATCGTGCGCTTCGTACGCGGCAAGGAGTACGGGCGCAACCAGTTCGTCAAAAAGAAAAATGGCACCATCTACGATAAGGCGACAGGGCTGACATGGTCGGTAGGGGATAATGGCAAAGCCCTCGATTGGAAAGATGCACTCCAGCTCGTGCAGACGATGAACAAAAAGAAATACTGCGGCTACTCCGACTGGCGACTCCCCAATGCCAAGGAGCTGCACAGCATCGTCGACTACACCCGCAGCCCCGAGACCTCCCAGAGCGCGAGCATTGGCAAGCTCTTCCGCTGCACCGAGATCACCAACGAGGCGGGCAAGCCCGACTACCCCTTTTACTGGACATCCACCACCCACCTAGGCCCGAGGAAGCGCGCCGCACGCAATGCCGTCTATATCGCCTTTGGCCGCGCGCTGGGCAATATGCCTGCGCGCGGGGGTAGGGGAGGCCAGAGAGGGGCTAGCTCAGGGCGCAATTGGGTAGATGCACACGGTGCTGGCTGCCAGCGCAGCGCGCCCAAGCAGGGCGATGAGAGCGAATTCGCCGATGGACGCGGACCACAGGGAGATGTCGTGCGCATCAAGAACTATGTCCGCCTCGTACGCGGCAGTTAATATTACTTTGGCTGAGGTCAATGCAGCAACAGCGGCCTGCGTACTTGATTAGCTAGAGCCCATCAAGTCGTAATCCGGCACAAATTGCATGCCAATTTGAGACGAAGCAGAAGGCTGAGGATACGCTTCGCGTCGCTGCGCTAGCTCGCTTTTATACGGATTACTCCTTGACTGACTCTATCTAATCAAGTTAAGAGTATGTACTTCCTTTTGTTGAATGAAAAATAA
>CAYJOV010000122.1:0-6906 GCA_964371905.1 uncultured Akkermansia sp.
CGCAGGACCTCATCGGTCAATTTGGCGTCGGATTCTACAGCGTCTTTATGGTCGCGCATGAGGTGGAGGTGACCTCGCGCTCTTGGCAGCCTGATGCCAAGCCTGTGAAGTGGACGAGCGATGGACGCGAGGGCTACAGCCTCGAAGAAGCCCCCGCTGATACGCCTCGCGGTACCTCCATCCTCATCAAGCTCAATGACGAGGCTACCGACTTTTCCAAGGCAGAGATGGTGCGCGGTATTGTCCAGCGCTATAGCAACTTCATCGGCTTCCCCATCGACTTCAACGGCGAGCACCTCAACACGGTACAGGCCATCTGGCTCAAGAATAAGAAGGATGTCACCCCCGAGGAGTACCAGTCCTTTTACCAATTTATCGCGCACACGGACCGCGAGTCCATGACGCACATGCACTTCAACGCCGAGGCACCCATCGCGATCGCCTCCGTGCTCTACGTCCCTGATGAGAATCCCGAGAGCATGGGCTTTGGCCGCACAGAGCCACAGGTCTCACTCTACTGCCACAAGGTGCTCATCGATAGCAAGCCCGAGGGGCTGCTGCCCGAGTGGCTGCGCTTCCTCGCAGGTGTCGTGGACAGTGAAGATCTGCCCTTGAATATTTCGCGTGAGATGCTGCAGGATAATACTCTGCTGCGCAAGATCTCGGGCATTATCACGAGCCGCTTTATCAAGCATATGGAGGCTATGGCCAATGAGGGCGGTGAGAGCTATGAGAAATTCTATGCACAGTTCTCCCGCTTCCTCAAGGAGGGCGTCGTGACGAGCTGGGAGCACAAGGAGAGCCTAGGCAAGCTGCTGCGCTTTGAATCCACCTTCACCGAGGCGGGCAAGACGACCTCCTTCACCGATTACATCGCGCGTATGAAGGAGAATCAGAAGGATATCTATGTGCTCTACGGTGCGTCACGCACTCAGTTGGAGAGCTCACCCTATCTCGATGCGCTCGCCGCACGTGGCTTTGAGGTGGCCTTCTTTACCGAGGGCGGCGATCAATTCGTCATCGACAGCCTCATGCGCATGGAGGACAAGGAGATCAAGTCCATTGACCGTGCGAATCTCGACCTCCCCGAGATCACCGATGCTCAAGACGATGTCGCAGGCCTCAGTGACGAAGAAGCTCAAGGCCTCACCGAGTGGGTCAACAGCCGCTTCCCCGAGCAATTCGACAAGGTAACGACGAGCGATCGCGCACGCGCCGTGCCCGCCATCGCCTTGCAGAGCGCCAATGGACTCTCCCCCGAGGTGCGCGCCTACCTCCAAGCCATGGGGCAGTCCGTCCCCGAATCCAAGGCCGAGATCGCGCTTAATCCGAAGAACCCCATCGTGATGAAGCTCGCTGAGCTGCGCCAGAGCGACGAGGAGCTCGCAGGTCTGCTCGCGGGGCAGATCGTCGACACAGCACTTCTGCGTGCGGGGATGCTCGAGAATCCTGCCCAGCTTGCCGAGAACTCACAAGCTCTCTTGGAAAAGCTGCTCAACAAATAAATGATAAGCGAAGGAATGAGCAAATTGTGTCATAATATATTTTAAAATGACATAACTATTCACTTAGCACAAGGCCTCATACCCAGCGCCTCCGCCCGAAAGGGGCGCGAGGCGCGTTGTTGTTTTGTTATGAGGTACAATCGAGGAGCGAAAAAAATGCTTGCTATGCGTATAGCACTTTGTTATGCTTCCCCCAATCACCACGTGCTGCCACTCTCGAGTGCTGGTAGGTGAGAAACAACACTTAAATTGAATGAGAATATTATCTATCATAGCTCCACGTACGCTCCTTCTTCTTGCTGCAGCCTTGGTCGCCTTGCAACCACTGGAACTCAGTGCTAGAAGCAGAACGCCAGTGGCTACGAGTAAGGGTTTTGTCGCTCCCGCTGCGCCTACTCCATCGGCTCGCCCCTCGACAAAGCTGCCCCTTCTCGGTCGTGATAAGCACGGTATGCCCTTCTATCATCCCAAGCAGCTCAATCGCGTCGTGCGTACCACTGCCTACACGCACACAGAAAGCGATCACATCGGCTATGGCGCGCTCAACGCCATCAGCACACGCCTTCAATACACACACACCGTCCGCAGTGCTGCGGCTGACTGGTCTGTCTATCCCGTCGGTACCACCTTCCGCATCAAGGGTCAGCCTTACACCTATATCATCGATGACTACGGCAGTGCTCTAGTCGGTACAGGTACGATTGATATCTATCAACCAACACGCGCGTTGATGAACAAATGGGGACGACGTATTGTAGAAATCGAGGTCATCCGCTGGGGCTCCTCGCGTCAGAGCATGAAGAAGCTCGCCGCACGTACACGCTATCGCCACTGCGCACAGATGCAGGCGGCTCTCATCAAGCAGCAGCGTAACCGTCGCACAACGCAACGCTAACGCAAAGCGACACACGCCTTTCTCGCCCCTCTGGATGACTCTGGATGGGCGATTTTCTTTTTTGTCGAGAGCGCAACTCATCCTTGACAGAACTCGTCTCACTATGCTATATAATTAGAGGAATGAAGTACCGTCGACTTATCTTTATCTCAAGCGCCGTGGGCATAGGTGCGATCACAGGCTATGTCATCGAGCCCTCCCTGCGTCCCACGCTTACAGCACTGCTGCGAAGTGATGCCACCCCCAGCAAACCAATAGCTCAGGTGGAGAAGCCTAAAGATATTGAGCCTGCGAAACCTGAAAAAACAAAAAAAGAGATCGATGTCGATGACCTCCTCGCAGGCGTGGGCGATGATACGAGCTCGAAAGACGACGAGCAGACCGAGCCCACCCCCGTGGATGAGGGCATAGCTGCTGCGGACTTCAAGGATATCACCCTCGATGAGAGCGAAGATGCCCCCGTCGTGCTCAAACCTTTCCAACGCAAGGGTGGCTACAAAAATGCAGCAGCTCTGGAAGAGCCCTACGTAGGTAAAGGCGATAATATGTGGCGCAATCCGAAGCGCCTTAAATCCCTCCTTGCCAGTCGCGTACGCTCACGTCTGCGCAGCAACAAGCCCGAGGACATCGCCACCTTTCTCCAAAATCCTGATAACCGCCTCTCCCTAGCCCAGTGGGAGCTGCTCAATCGCGGCGACATCAATGCCTTTAACAAGGTCATGCGCTCCGACGATACGGCCAAGGTACTCACCCCCCTGCTCAATGATCTGCGCTGGGTGGCGGGCTTCGTCTATGATGGTGAGCTGGATCGTACCGATGTAGCCTTATCCATCCTCTACCACCTGCGCAAGGTAGACCCCCATATGGACATGATCGAGGTGAGTGAGGGCGATGGCAGTCCTCACCCCGCGCCGACGATCAAGCGTCGCATAGCAGGAGCAATCGCGGCTGAGTATGCGCGACAAGGCTGGTATGGCGGTGGCCGCGAGCTGTCCAATGAAGAGAAGCGTGAGATGGAGCGCGATGGGATACCTGTTCCACGTGGAACATCTGGACGCAAGGGCAAAACCGACACGTACCGCCTCGCACGCGAACGCTACCAATTCTTCGCCGAGAGCGCCGAGAAACGCCTGCTAAATAGCTATTTCTTCTTTATGCCCAACTGGCTGATGCGCTTCACCTGCGGATGGAAGGGCAACAACGGCTTTGGCACCGCCACGACCATGCGCTGGCTGCGTGACAACGTCGCCGCCCCTGCGCGAGCCTACATCGGCATGGGAGGACAGGTGCCCTATCTGCCCACCAATATCTTCGGCGATAGTATCCATGGCCCCTTCTATTATGCGCCTTTCAACCCGCTCTATCCTGATAATTTATCCAAGATGACGCGCGACATCGGAGCGGTCTGCGGTGGGGTCTCGCACTTTGCCATCTCTTCTGCGAACGCGAATGGCGTACCCGGTATGACCATGGGAGAGCCCGGTCACTGCGCCTACGCGGTCTACGTCGATGGACGCTGGCATGCGGGCAACTCCATCTCCAAGGAGCGCTCCCTGCACTGGAGCTTCTGGGGGAGCAGCTCATGGAGCACTCTGAATGCCTACACGACCATGTATCAAGCGGGGGCTGTCACGCGTGATGCTCAGATGATTAAGACTCTTGGAGACTTGCTTGCAGAGAATAGAAATCCCAACTTTGCGCTCGATGTCTACCAAATGGCCATCGCCACTCAGCCCCTTCTCCAATCGACGTGGCAAAAGTACGTCACAACGGCCAGCGAGCATCTCGCGCGCAGTCCTAGAAAATGGCTTGATGTCAATAAATTCCTCTGCGAGGCACTCGCTCCCACCAGCCCAGAGTCCTGCGCGAATTACCTCACGGAGACGATCTACCCTGCGATGCTCAAGCGTGTACGCTCCAGCAGGCAAAAGATAGAGGCAAGCAAGGTCTTCTTTGCCAATCTCGACAAGCAGGAAGAGAATGTCTGGGATATTGAGCCTGTGCTTCAAGCCCAATTCGCCCCCCTTGCCAAAGGCGTGAGCAATCGCATGGAGTACTTCGAAGCACTCATCGACACCGCTATGGCAAAGCCGCAATTCTCCGCCATGATCACATGGGCCGTGCGCACGGCGCACCAGCAGGACAAGCGCCTCGTCTCGCCTATGATGAAGTACATCGACAGCAAGCGCGAAAGCTCGGCAGATGTCGCGCGCATCGATGCCGCCATCATCCGCGCCGCTGAGGAGATCGGCGATGAAGAATTATTCCACAAGTACAGTGAGCCCTACAAGCAAGGCAAGAACAACCTACCTGAGATCGAGCCCCTCCCTGGCAAGCTGCTCTCCGACAAGGCCATGGTCGTCATGAGTGATTACCATCCTGACAGACCCGAGACGGTCGCCTACCACGCCGCCGCGCTCACGCCCAAGGGTGGGGGTATCTACAGTCTCCCTGGCAAGCATCAGACAGTGACGGTCGTTCTAGATAAGCCCAAGCGCATAGGAGGCATCATCATCGTCCCTGACGGCGGTCTGACGCCTTATATTCAATGGAAGATCGAGACCTCCACCGATGGCAAATCATGGGAAACGCTCATCGAGCTCCCCGATGCCTACTCCAAGCCCTACCTGCGTCTCGCGATCAATCGCAAGGCTCCCACAGCAAAGTATATCCGCATTGACTCCGGCAAGAATCAAACGCATGGTATCCAATTCAAATCCGTCCAGATCTATGACAATTCTAAGAGCAATAAAAAAGAGAGCTAATAGCAGCACACTGCTGCTATTGGGACTCTGTGGCTTCCTCCTCTCATCCCCGCTCACTCTCCAAGCCGCTGAGCGTGTACAGACGCATGCCGAGGCGATGGAAAAGAAGGGCACAGATGGCTTCATCGTCTACTGCTACGGCCCCGATTGGAACGCCCGTAGTGTGCGCATGCTGCGCAGCTTTTGGCTACGCCCCGAGGTCATGACCGCGGCGGGAGAGGCTATCCTGCTCGCCGTGCCCTACTATGAGGTCTCCCCCACGCCGGAGGAGCTCGAAAAGCAAGGCGAGGGGGTACTAGCTCCCGCAGACATTCAAGGCGGGCTACCTTGGCCACCCTTCAGCGTCTGTCCTACGGTGCTCATGTATGATGGGCAGGGCAAGCTCTATGCCAAGCTCGTCGGCTCAGACTACCTAGGCGATGAGCTGGGAGATCTGGGTATAGAGAATATCCGCAAGAATCTCGAGCTGCTGCGCCGCCGCGATGCCTTGATGTCTCAGGCTGGCAGCATGCCCGCAGGAGCAGCGCGCTCCAAGCTGCTCATTGAGGCCTCCCAGCTCGGTATTGAGCCACCCGAGGGTGTCAAGGGGATGCTCGCCGAGGCTACGGATGCGGCGAGTCAAAAGATGCTCGGCTACTTCAATCATGATGCCATTCAATTCATGTACAAGCAGCTCGACACCACAGATGGCTTCCTCAAGGAGGATTTTATCGAAGATGTCCCTGTCATTCAAAAGGCAGTGATGGAGGTCTTCAAGGATGAGAACTACCGCCCCATTGACAGACAGGCCGCGCTCAATCTCTACCTCGGAGCTCGTCGCCGCGATGGCACGGCTGGCTCGCGTCTGCGCAATGATATCAGAAAGAATGAGAAGGTCGGCGAAGATACACTCTATGGTAAGGCTATGGCGCATCTCGTCAAGTCATGGGGATCTCTCAAGGCTGTGCGCAAAACAGGGGATGAGAAGCGAGCCCTGCGTGCCAAAGAACGCTCCAACAAGGCCAAAGAGCGCGATCAGAAGGGAGCTCAGGAGGCGATCAGTATAGACTAGTCTTTCTTATGGGGACTTCTCATTTCTCGCGAGGCGATATTTTGAGATGATTTTCGAGTTGTATTTTTCACGAATTGATGGCTCAGAGTGTCCTCTGAGACGAAAATTCGGGGGTAATCCAACCGAAAAGCACTCAAAAGATGCCTCGTGAAGCGATTTTCGACTCCCTCTTATTTAGAATGACGAGAATTTAGAAATCCCCTTATCTCCAAAGCTGCCTCGTCATCTTGCACCTTGATGAGACAGCTAGAGATCGGCAGCATGCTCTGATGATTGTACTATGGCAATAGATAATGCGTGAGTCGCGACCTAGCTACTCTCTTAGCTAGAGTACGTCAAGTCGAATGTCGCACAAAGGGTCTGCCAATTGGAGAGTAAGCTGAAGGCCGAGAGATCCGCCGCGCTAGCTCCCCACATCTGCAGCATCCTGCTTCGCAGAATCCTTCGAGGGCGTCTCTCACTTGCTTCGTCTCAATCTGCTTGATCGCAGATTGTGTTTTCTCTTGACAAACCTCGCGCTCTAGGGTCGATAGCATGTATCTTTATTTGGTTGAAAAGACTTTGTCTTTTCCCTCCAAATGAAGCGCTGAAAGGGGAGGTGAAGCCTCGATTTTGCTAAATCAAGCTATTTTTTCGGCACTCCGTCAGAATCGTATCATGATCACAGTCGCTTCATACCAAGGCAATCTT
>CAYJOV010000123.1:0-6885 GCA_964371905.1 uncultured Akkermansia sp.
TTTTGTTGAATGAAAAATAGTATTTTTCACCCAACAAAAAGAAGCTTTGATATTCAGATATACTCATTGATGTGAATCCTGTAATTTGTTGCATTAACTCATGCCAGAGTAATAAGAGCATGTACTTCCTTTTGAGTCGCACGATGCGCACCTCTCCCAATTTGTACCATTAACTCCTGTCAAAGTAATAAGGCACTTGAGCGATGCGCCCAGCGTTGGCAGGGTGCGCTCCGAGGACGACGACTGGCTCACTATTCATTGAGGCAGTGCTCGATGAGCAGTCGCACCGCCTCACTGCAAAATGGCTCATCCCGTTGTGAGATGAGCCAGTGATGAGGCAGGGTGTGCTGAGCTGATGCTGATTTTTTGTGAGTGCGCCGCTTAGGACAGCTTGAGTGCCCACTTGAGGTACTTGAGCGACTCGCCCCAGATTTGGCTGGGTGCGATACCGAGGACGACGACGACGACTGCTTCGCCATTCATCGAGCCGGTGGAGATGAGGCAGCGTCCCGCGGCGTTGGTGTAGCCAGTCTTCATGCCATTGACCCAAGGATGCTTGCGCAGGAGCTTGTTCGTGTTGTTCACGCGGCGTGTCTTGCCGTTGCTCAGCGTGAATTGGTAGTGAGGCACATCGACGATGGAGCGGATGAGGGGATTGTAAAAGGCCCAGCAGCCCGCCTTGCCCATATCATAGGCGGTGGAGTACTGCTGACCGGGTAGTCCGTGGGGGTTGACAAAGTGCGAATTGTGCATCCCCATGCGCCCCGCGCGCGCATTGACTCGCGCCATGAAGGCGCTTACCGATCCCGCCGTGTCGCGGGCGAGTGTCGTGGCGACGTCGTTGTAGCTCGCAGTGAGCATGGCGCGCAGCAGGTCGCGACGCTTGTAGCGATCCCCCGCTCTGAGATCCATGCGGATGCGTGGGGTTTTCAAGTCGCTGCTAGTGATAGTCGCGTAGTCATCGAGGCGTCCCGCGTCGATGACGGTCAGCGCGGTCATGACCTTCTGCGTACTGGCGACTTGGCGGCGCGAGTGGGCGTTGTGCCCGTAGATGAGTTTGCCTGTTTTGGCATCAAAGACGGCGATCGCCTTGGCCTTGGGGCTGGGGGCGGGCGTCGTCGGCATGCTCAGGGAGCGTGTGGGGCGCAGCGGGTTGCTCGCGTATTGATCTGTAGAGCTCGTCTGGGGAGTAGAGCTAGGAGACGCGCTAGGAGGGGAGAGCTCGCTTGGGGTGTAGGGGCGTTCCTTGGTGACGGGACGCTGTTGCTGCGTGAAGTCTTGCTGGCTGGTACAGGCCGTGAAGAGCAGTGCCGTGAGACCTACTAACAAGGCGGTTTTTCTATAAGAATATTGCATGGGTGATTGTTTGGGGGGATGGGGTATGAGTGTGAGGAGAAAAGGGGGATTTAGCGTAGGGCGAATTGTGCCCCAGGTTGCGCGACGATGACTCCCTTGATTTGCAGGCGCATGAGCAGTGGATTGAGCTCATGGGCACCCATGCCAGTGGCGACACAGAGACCCTCAAGGGAGCGATGCCCCGCGGCGATCGCATCGACAATGTGCTGCTCCTTGGTCAGGAGGAGATCGGTGCTAGCGGGGTTTTGCGGAGGGGTAAAAAGATCGCGAGGGGAGCTCTCCACGCTGGGCTGAGTGCTTGCCTCCCATCGCATATCGGCGATGAGCTGCTGCGCCTGTGAGCAGAGGATGGCACCATCGCGTATGAGCTCATGGCAGCCAATCGAGTGAAGACCATAGATAGAGCCCGGTACGGCAAAGACGCAGCGTCCGTATTCATCAGCCGCGAGGCGCGCCGTGTGGAGCGAGCCACTGCGGTTCGGCGCCTCAACGACGAGCGTCGCCTGACTCCACGCGGCGACAAGTCGATTGCGCTGGGGGAAGCTCGTGCGACTCGGCTGCATGTACATGGGGAACTCACTCACCACGCTGCCGCCATTCTCGATGATGCGCATCGCTAGATCGATATTCTCCTGCGGGTAAAAGCAGCCATGCCCCGAGCCAATCACGCCTATCGTGTGCCCCCCCGCTTGGAGAGCACCCTGATGCGCCGCGGCATCAATGCCCAGCGCGAGCCCCGAGATGATGCTACAGCCCTGATCGCAGAGATCGCGGGCGAATTGCTGCGCCGCTTGCCGTCCGTAGGTCGAGCAGCTGCGCGAGCCCACGATGGAGACAGCCTTGCTCAGGGGCGGCGCGATGGATGCCCCCTTCACGTAGAGAATGATGGGGGCATCACTCATATGGCGTAGATTGTGCGGGTACTGCTCGTCATTGATACTCACAATACGCACACCCATCTGAGCCGCCGCCTCGCGCTCACGCGTGACATCGGTGCAGCTCTCCCATTGGGTGATGGTGCTGGCTATCTTTTTGCCTATGCCGTTGACGCGCTCCAGCATGATGCTCGGGGCGGCGAGGACGAGCTCGGCGGAGCCAAAGAAGTCAAGCAGGGCGCGAATGCGAATCGCGCCTATACCGGGGATGAGATTGAGCGCGAGCAGCGCGTCTTGAGAACTAATGTTCTTCATTGAGGCGTGACGATGAAGTCGAGTCCGAGATCCAGTGAGGGGACAGAGTGTGTCAGGCAGCCAAAGCTCATGAAGTCCACGCCTGTCTCTGCCGCCGCGGCAGCCGTCTCGTAGCTCAAGCCCCCCGAGGCCTCAAAGTAGGGCTTGCTGCGCTCGCCTCGCAGAGCGATCGCCTCGCGCATCTCCTCATTGCTCATATTGTCCAGAAGGATGTAATCAACCCCCTCCATGGTGAGGAAGTCTCGCACCTGATCGAGATTGTCCGCCTCTAGCTCCACCTCCACATGGGGTCGGTCGCGCTTGAGCTGATTGATCCCCTCTTGGAGGCGCGTCACGTCGCCGCCCGTCATGAGGTGATTGTCCTTGACCATGGCGCGGTCGTAGAGACCGAGGCGGTGATTCGCACCTCCGCCGTGGCGCACGGCCGCCTTCTCAAGGAGGCGATAGCCGGGGGTGGTCTTGCGCGTGTCGAGCAGCTGGCAGGAGGTGTGCGAGATGCGCTTAACGTAGTGCGCCGTCATCGTCGCGATGCCCGAGAGGCGTTGGATGAAGTTGAGCGCCGTGCGCTCCGCTCCGAGAATGGAGCGCGCCGAGCCCTCGATGCGCATGACCACATCCCCTGCCTCGAGCACCGCGCCATTCTCCTTCTCGACGGTGACGAGGAGGGAGGCATCGACAGTCTTGAAGACAGCGAGGGCGACATCCACCCCCGAGACGACACCTGCGCTGCGGGCACGCATGAGGGCGCAGGCCTTGAGGTGTTCATCGACAAAGTAGAGGGAGGTGACATCCCCAGATCCAAAGTCTTCTGCGAGGGCGAGACGCACGAGTGCGTCTCTGTTATCCAAAACCAGTTGATCGCTCATGGGAAAAATATAGAGAACTGCCTCGCCGATGTAAAGGAAATAGTGATCGTGTACGCGCGCAGATCGCGCTAGTCACCATTTTCCTCTTCCCTCTTCTCACTCTTACTATAGTAATAAGAGACCGCCATGAGCAGCACCCCGATGGAGAGGAAGGCAATCGTCTGATACAAGGCCTCCGCATCCGCGAGATCAATGAAGACAAACTTCAGCCCCGCGATGCCGATCAAACAGATACCAAACATCTTGAGCGCGCCAAGCGAGCTCGCAATCCCCACCCCCATCAGAGCCGCCGCATAGAGAGCCCATGCGACCGTCAGCAAGACCTGATGTCCCTGTGTCATCACCATCATCTCTGAGGTGATCAGCGAGAGCCCCAGCAGCTGCGCCAGAGTGAGCGCGAATACATGCCTGCGGCCAAAGCCCACGAGCACAGCCACCGTTAGCAGGGTCGCCAGTGCCCTCACATTCACCCAAGCCATCATGTCATGATGGGCAAAGCTCTGAGAAAGAATGACCCCCGATACAATCCACAAGCACCCGTACCCCACGTAGCGCAAGAGCCTCGAGCACCTCAGAGAGCCTAGCTTGAAGGCACTGAGCGTATAGGCGAGAAGAAGCATCACATTGATATAGTATTGAATCGGCGAGTCTCCCTTGAGCGACTCCCAGATGAGGAGATAGTTGATCTCGATGTGCAGATAGATGAAGAAGTAGCTGAGTGCCAGCAAGACCAAGAGATTGGCCAATCTCATTTCACGATGACCTCGCGCCATGAGGACGGAGCAGGCAATAGCCGCGGCCATGCCCGCGAGGCGCATGTTCAAGAAAGGAAGAGCCTCAAGATAAGCAAAAGACATACTGACGAGCACGACAGCCGCCAGAATATAGACGATGTAGCTCGCGACGCGGAACAACACAAACTGCGTCACCCTATACAAGCTCCAAGCACTCAGCGCATAAATAAAGGCCAAGACCAGCTTGGAATAGAGCTCCACATAGCGATCATAACCCTCCTGCATATTGATTTCAATGAGCGCATAGAGGAAAAACAGGGTCAGCGAGATGAGCAAAAAGAGCGGAGCCGCCCGCCTACACTGCCTCCAAAGCATGAGCGACGCTCCCAGAGCACAGAGCGTAGGCGTAAGAAAATCAACCGCGCGCATGAGCATGTGGCTATTCATGTTGAGCAAGGCCGCCGAGGACGCGGCGACGAAGGGCACCACCGCCCACTTCGCCCAATAACGCTCACCTGAGAGCCTCACCGCCAGAGCCAAGAGCAGCCCCTCAAGCGCCCATGCGCCGATGCGCAGCGTCTCCTGCTCGATAAAGTAGGTCGCAAAGAGCAGGGCAAGAACAGCCCCCGACAAATAAAGCTTGCTCACCTCCGCACCAAAGCGGCGGTAGCCTATCCCCATGCCGGCATAAACGAGAGCCGTCGCCACGAGAATCCAACCCGTCGACATACCATGCTCCCAGTGGGCAAAGAAGACCAAAACCGCGAAATTCAACACAGTGAGCACCTTGTCCCTGACATCATAGGCCAACCTCATGTTGGCAAAATCACTCATCGCGTAGATCAACCACAGCAGCATCGGCAAGGCAAAGCTCACCTGCTCATAGCCCTCATGCCCAGTGAGCGAGGTGGTGACATCATAGAGCGTGACAAAGAGGAAGGTGAGCACGAGGTTGACATAATTCAAGGCAAACTTCGGTCTGTTGAAATAGACATAGACCAGAGAAATCGCATTCAAAAAGAGCAGGTAGCTAAACAAGAATGTCGTCGAGCTGTGCACCTCCAGAATGAAGGGCGAGAGATAGCCACCCAGCAGCGCAATGACCATCGTCGAAAAGCTCTTACAATACTGCGCAATGCCCGCCGACACCATGATCATCACCACGCCTAGCACCATCGCGAGCCTATCGGGCACGACATCATAATAACTCGCCCCCCCATAGACCGCGACAAAGATCGCCGCCAAGCCCGTGCCCATGAGCACCTCTGCATAGCCTTTCATCCCCTTATAATGAAGGCGCATCGCGACCCCCATCATCGCGAGCCCCGTGACGAGCACCGACATCACCCTCTTGAGCGGAGTGAAATCAATGTAGGGAGAAATCAGACGGATAAAAATAGCCAAGCCCACGATGAGAGCAACCGCACCTATCTTGTTGAAGAGATTGCCCATGACGAGCTTTTCAAAGCTGGAGATCACCTGCTCCCTCTCTCCGCTCGCGGGCTTTGGCAGCTTAGGTGATTCTGGAGACTCGGGTGACTTTTCTTCCAGAGGCTTCACCAGCAGTGAAGGGACGGGCTTCGCTGCGACTGCCTTCTTCTCCAAGACGGGCTTCACGCTCGCGGGATGCGTTGCCGCGGGTGACTCAGCCTTCGCGTGAGCCTCCGCGGGGGCTGAGGCTTTGACTGGACCGATAGGCTTTGCCGTCGGTGACGCCGCCGTGAGCGTCTTGAGCTGCGACTTGAGTTCATGCACATTTCTCTTGAGCTCGTTCAAGCTCGACTGCACAGAGGCAATCCATGAGATGAAAGCAATGATCAGGATTAAGATTAACAAAGGTGCAAACATAAGATAATGAGGATGGTGAAGGAGTTGCGGTCTATCAAGGCAGGTGGATCTCGTCCTCCTCGCTCGGCGTCTCCTCACGCGTGTGAGGGCCTTGGAGATTCGACGAGCTCTTGACGACAAAGATCAGAAAGACAATGACCATGCCGCCCCAGATCAGGGGCATGATGACGCCCGGTGCGCCGTCGAGCATCTTGGTGATGAGCGGATTTTGAGTTTCAAAAAGATTCTTGTACAGCCACGCGACAAAGACGACGAAGAGAGCCGCAGGCGTGATCCAATTGATCATCACCCCCAGACCACGGGGCAGGCGCATGAGAGCCCCCTCGCGCAGCTCGGCGAGCCCCTTCTGCGTCGTGAGCTTGTTGCGGAAGAGCAGCAGCATCGCAATACAAATAGCAAAGAGTAGCAAAGTACCAAAGAAGAAATTCATCGTCTCCAGCGCAAGCAGACCGTCTCCCGTGAACCACGAGACAATCAGCGTCCCCCCACTGAGAATGACGCCGATGAGCACGACACTCTGAGCGCGTGTGAGGTGCCAAAAGTCCTCCAAGAAGGCAATCCCCGGTTGCAGCAGCGAGATCGAGCTCGCCACCGCCGCAAGGAAGAGGAGGAAGAAGAACATCGCCCCAAAGTACTGCCCCGCGGGCATCTGGGCAAAGACCTGCGGCAGCACCTCAAAGCCAAGGCCGAATGTCCCCATCCCCGCCGCCGCTGCCACGCCGAGAAAGGCGATAGCCGCAGGGATGATCATCAGCCCCGCAATGCCGACCTCGACAAACTCATTGGTCGCATTCGCCGTCAGCGAGCTCAGCGCAATGTCGCGCGACCTGCTCACATAGCTCGCGTAGGTGCTGATCGTGCCAAAGCCCACCGAGAGGGAGAAAAAGATCT
>CAYJOV010000124.1:0-6865 GCA_964371905.1 uncultured Akkermansia sp.
ATATTTTGCTAGAATTCACGCACAAGACTCCCCTAGCATACGTAACTACTTCTTTTATCACATATAATCCAAGGACATGGACAAACTCATCGTCAAGGGCGGACACCGACTCAAAGGAGCGGTCAATATCAGTGGCTCAAAAAATGCCTCGTTACCCATCTTAGCCGCCGCCCTGCTCACGGATGAACCGGTGCGTATCAGTCGCGTCCCCGACGTCTCGGATACCAACTACATGATCCAGATCCTCAGCCAGCTAGGAGCCTCCGTCGAGCGTTCCAGCGGCACGGTGCGCATCTCGTCTGCCAATGGGATAGGAGCGAGTGCATCCTATGAGCAGGTGCGCAAGATGCGCGCCTCGATTTGCCTCCTTGGGCCCATGATGGCCCGCATGCATCGCTGCACGCTCCCGCTGCCCGGTGGCTGCGTGATTGGCGATCGCCCTGTGGATCTCCACCTACGCGCCATCCAGTCGCTGGGTGCCCGCGTCCGCGTCAGGGGTGGCAATCTCCACATCGAAGCTCCCAATGGACTCATCGGCACCACCGTCGACATGCGCGGTGAGAATGGTCCTACCGTGCTGGGCACGGACAATCTCATGATGGCCGCCGTCCTCGCTCAGGGTACGACCGTCATCGAGTCCGCCGCCCGCGAGCCCGAGGTCATTGATCTGGCGAACTGTCTCAACAGCATGGGCGCACGCATCGAAGGTGCTGGCTCACGCACCATCACCATCCATGGGGTAGAGAAACTCCACGGCTGTGACCACACGGTCATCCCCGACCGCATCGAGGCGGGCACCTTCATGGTCGCCGCTGCCCTCATGGGCGACCCCGACGAGGGCGTGCGTCTCAACCGCGTCTGCCGCGAGCACATGACCGCCATCACCGAGCTACTGCTGGAGTGCGGGCACACGGTCGAGTTCAACGAAGCGGGCACCAGCGTACTCGTCAAGCCTGGTGCTGATCCTACAGGGGGCAACATCGTCACCGCTCCCTACCCTGGCTACCCCACCGACATGCAGGCGCAGATGACCGCCCTCTTTGCCCTCTCCCCTGGTCTCAGTGTGGTACGCGACACCATCTTCCCCCAGCGATTCATGCACTGCGCTGAGCTCAAGCGCATGGGAGCCCAGATCAAAGTCGACTCTGGCACGGCTCTCATCACAGGCGGTCCTGGTCTCTCAGGAGCTCCCGTCATGGCGAGCGACCTGCGCGCCTCCGCCGCCCTCGTGCTCGCCGCCCTCGCGGCTGAAGGCACCACGGAGATCCACCGTCTCTACCACATCGACCGCGGCTACGAGCTGCTCGATGACAAGCTCATCATGCTCGGAGCCGAGATCTATCGCGAGCCTGACACAGAAGGACAATTAGAAGACTCGTAAAGTCACTTGAATCGTGCTAATATTTGTCCGTCAACCCGCACAATTATGAGCACGATATCATTTTCCCCCGCAACAAAGCTCCGCAGCCTCAGCACAGCAGCCCTTCTGCTCCTCGCCTCCAGCCTCCCCGCATGGGCGTGGCGCCCCGTCGCTGAGCGAGCCGCGAGACCAGCCCAAGAATTCCGAGCCGTCTGGGTCGCCACCGTCTACAACATCGACTGGCCCTCACGCTCGGGACTCAGCGGTGCCGCGCAGCGCAGCCAGCTGCTTGACATCCTCAATCGTGCCGCGCGCATGCGGCTCAATGCCGTCATCCTGCAAATACGCCCCAGCAGCGACGCGCTCTACAACTCTAGACTTGAGCCATGGAGTGCATGGCTCAGCGGCCCTGGGGTGAGCCCCGGCTACGATCCTCTTGCCTTTGCAGTTGCTGAGGCTCACAAGCGCGGCATAGAGCTCCACGCGTGGTTCAACCCCTTCCGCGCCACCGTCGGCTCCAAGGGCGTAGGACGAGGACACGTCAGCCGCACCATGCCCAGCCTCATCAAGCGCGCCGGCACTACTACCATGCTCAACCCCGCGAGCTCCAAGGCTCGCGCCCACGTCATGCGCGTCATCCTCGATGTCGTGAGACGCTACGACATCGATGGCGTACACCTCGATGACTACTTTTATCCCTATCCGCCGCATCACAACATCGCCGACGGACTCAGCCCCCGCCAGAGGCGCGCGCATATCGACAGCTTTGTGCAGTCGCTTTACAGAAATATCAAGCAGACAAAGCCATGGGTACGCGTCGGCATCAGTCCCTTCGGCGTCTGGCAGTCAGGCTACCCCCGCGGCGTGACCGCCAATGTCAACGCCTACGAGCACCTCGCTTGTGACTCGCCCAAATGGCTGCGCAACGGCTGGGTCGACTACCTCTCCCCCCAGCTCTACTGGCGCATCGCGGGACCTCAGAGCTACACCTCACTCATGAAGTGGTGGAGCAGCATCACCTCCTCGCGCCCCGTCTGGCCCGGTATCGCCAGCGAGCGCATCAATAGCAAGACCGACCCAGGGCGTCCCGCCTCCGAGATAGGCCGCCAGATCGACTACTCGCGCAGCCTCGCCCGCCAAAGTGCCGGGCAGCTCTTCTGGAGCTGGTCGTCGCTCGCCAAAAACCGCGGCGGCGTCCAGCGTGAGCTCGCCAGCCGCTACGCGAATCTCGCCCTCCCACCCGCCATGCCATGGCTGAGCCGCAGTGCCCCCGCACGTACCGCCCAGCTCTCCGCAGTCGATCGCGGAGGCTACACCACGATCAGTTGGCAAGCCGCCGACAAGCAAGCCCGCAAATGGCTCATCCAAGCCCGCATCAACGGACACTGGTACGGTATCTGCATCCTACCTGGAGGTCAGCGTCGCGTCAGCCTACCCGCCAGCATGTTCAGCCGTGCGGATCGCCTCGCCGTACGCCCCGTCAACGCCTATGGGAACTCGGGAGAAGCCCTCGTGCTAGCACGCTAAGCAGCATTGGCACAACCGATAGCAATCACGCTTGACCTGAGGGGAGAAATCAGTACAATCCTGTAAGACATTCTCCCCCTCACACGTCCGCCTCATGATCCCCAGCAACAGCACGCCCACCGCCCCTAGTCGTCCCTCACGCTTTGACCCCGAAGCCCTCGCCGCAGGAATCCTCGCGGGCAACACCGCCCAGCTCGGGCGCGCCATCACCCTCATCGAGAGCAATGCCCCGCGTGACCAAGAGCCCGCCCGCCAGCTCATCGCCAAGCTCCTCCCCCACGCGGGGAGAGCCATGCGCGTCGGCATCACAGGCGTCCCCGGAGCGGGCAAGTCCAGCTTCATCGAGGCCTTTGGCAGCTACCTCTGTCAAAAAGGGCTCAAGGTAGCCGTCCTCGCCATCGACCCCTCCAGCACCCTCTCCAAGGGCTCCATCATGGGGGACAAGACCCGCATGGAAGAGCTCTCGGGGCATCCCAATGCCTTTATCCGCCCCAGCCCCTCGGGCGGCACCCTCGGCGGCGTCGCCCGCAAGAGCCGCGAGACCATGATAGCCTGCGAAGCTGCGGGCTACGACATCCTCCTCGTCGAGACCGTCGGCGTCGGGCAGAGTGAAACCACCGTACGCTCCATGGTCGACATCTTCTTGCTGCTACTCATCACCGGAGCAGGCGACGACCTGCAAGGCATCAAGCGCGGCATCATGGAGCTCGCCGACATCCTCATCGTCACCAAAGACGACGGAGACAACCACCAAGCCGCGCTCGCTCATCAGCAAGAGCTCAAGATGGTGCTCCACTACCTCCAAAGCCCCACCCTAGGCTGGACACCCGAGGTACACACCGTCTCCTCCATCGAGGGGCGCAATATCGACACCATCGAAGAATGCCTGCATCGCTTCCGCGACGGGCAAGAGCAGAATGGCGAGTGGGATCTACGCCGCCGCCGCCAATCCCTCGACTGGGTACGCACCCTCGTGCATGAGGCTCTCCTCGACGCCTTTGAGCGTCATCCCGAGGTCGCAGCCAGCCTCCCTGCGGTGGAGCAAGCCGTTGGCAGCAAGGCACTCGACCCCGTCTCTGCCGCCCAGCAGCTCCTTGCTAGCTTCCGCTACCCCAGCTAAGGTGAGTCTCTGAAAGATTTCGTGCATGAGTGCAACAAATTTCATTGCAATTCAATGCATGATTCTGTACACTCAAGGATGAATCCCCAAGGAGAGACCCCATCTTATGAAAACACTTTCTGTCATCATCGCGCTCACCCTAGCCGCGACCAGTCTTCATGCCCTCCAAGAGGTCACGAATCTCAAGCGCTGGGCGCAGCCAGGCAAGTACGAGCTCGCGCGCAAGAACATCAAAAACACCCTCAGCCAAAAGCTCCCTGGCCGACTCGCCGACTACCAGCTCCGCCTCATCTCCTATGAGGTGCGAGGAGCCATCAGCTTTACTGCTGTCGGAGGCCCCAAGAACGGTCAGCGCGTGACCCAGCAGCACAACAAAAAAGGCGGCTACGGAGTCCTCATGCTACGCGCCAGCAAAGGCAAGAAGCACTACCACTATCTCTTCTCCACCTTTGGACATATCTACGGCGAGCATCCCAAGGGCAATATGACAGCTCGATAAGAACTCACTATCGTCTCCCCCCCCCTTCCCGTTCCTGGTCCAAAAGCAAGAAATTAAAAGCCCACAACACCCCGAACCATCATGAAAGTTAATCCCCTCCTCGCTCTCGGCGCTCTCCCAGCCCTCGTCCAGCCCGCCGCGGCCACAGATAAATTGGAAGCCTGCGAAGCCCTCATCGCGGAAGCCATCCAAACAGCCATGTCCTACGCCGAGGTCATTGACATGATCGCCGACGAGAAAACCACCCCCGCAGAAGGCGCCAAGCTCATCAAAGACCTCACCGCGAATCTCAAAAACATCCACGAATCACTCACGAAGCACGCAGAAACACTCAGCCCTGAAGAGCAAGAAGCTCTCCAAAAAGTACTCGCCGACCCCGAGCTGGTCAAAGCGGGCAAAGAGATCGACCAAGCACTCGGTGAGCTCAAGGCCCAACTCATCAAGGCGAAGTACTTTGATAGCAAAGAGCTCCAAACAGCCTGTGAAGAATACGTCGCTACTTATTCCTAATAGCTCGCACGCATCCCTTTTTTACAACATCCCCTTCTCCTACACGAGAAGGGGATGTTTGTTTGTACCCTGCAAGAAGAATGGACGCAGATCACTACAAGTAGCAGATTAGGAGCACATCCTTCATCTCTTTCAGGATCTTATTGTCAACCATGTCGCTGCGAAGTCATATTTCTCCATGCCCTTTAGCTATGCACTTTTCCTCATGGCGAGAGGATGGCATCTGATGGCTTTGCAGATTCAAAATAAACTCACATATCAGGCTTGTCATTGCCAAAAGCTACCAGAAACCTCGCCAAAACTTAATGGAATCCACTTTGGTTAGACCGCGTAAATTGATATATCGAGTCAGCAATAATTGACAATTCCGATGACCCATTGCGAGCTGTAATCTAGGTAAATCTTGATACATTTTTGCATGGTAGCTCGCAAAAGTATGGCGTAATATGTCTGGGATCCACGTTTTGAATCCTGCGGCCTCTCGCAAGATCTTCCAGCGTTTTCGCCAGTTAGGAGGGCAGATAGAGCCTTCTTGTCTATGTTTGCGCAGTAGGCGTATCAATACAGAGGGGAGAGGTATATGTCGACCACCTCCAGTTTTGCTATGCCTAGCATCCATATAGAGCATTCGCTCCTCCCAGTCAACATCTGACCAGCTCAAGCGGCGGAGCTCTTCTGGGCGTATACCAGCATAGGACATCAGTGCTAGTGCAGGGAGGCATTGTATATGTATCTCTTTATGAGCAGTCGTGAATAGCCTTCTCAAAGCGTCTATAGAGAGAATCTCAATTTCTCGTTCTTTAATACGTGGTTTTTTGACACGCCTGATTGGATTTTCGCGACACCAACCAAACTGATAAGAAACGGAGAACACGCTAGACAAAGTTGCTCTGGCTTTGAGTAAGCGCGTGGGGGAGTGCGCGAATGCCCCGTGTAAGATACGTATACAATCTGAGCTATCTATTTGCCAGATAGGCTTTGCTGCTAAATCTGAGTCATATCTCATTAGTGAGTTCATGGTTTGCCTTATATCCTGTATTGTTCTCGGTGAGCAACCGCGTTTTTCCTTGAGAGTAGCTGCAACTGCGTCCTTAAAGCTAACTGAGTGATGGCTGTATTGATGCGATATTTTTGAGATGATCTCATCTAGCTTTTTCATATCGGAATCACCTTTTGTTGCCTCAAGGAGAGCAGTACATATTCTTGCTGAACTGATGAGAGTTAATCCATTAGATCGCATGAGATCAATCGCATATAGTTCTTCATAAGTGAATACGCCTTTCAAAAGCGTAGTCAAGTTAATTAATTGTTTTTCATCCAATTTTTCCATATTTATACTCTAATTATATAACCCATCATTATCATAGAATATTAAAATTGTGAATAATAATATAATAGTAACTGATACGCTTTTGAAAAGCGCTACAATAACCCCATGCCGTAGTTTCTAACAGATATTACTACGGATGAATCATTAACATTATTATTATTACACAATTATGAAAACAACTAATATCCTTAAGGGCGCGTTGCTTCTTACTCTCTCGTCTGTACTGTTTTCAAGCTGCTCTATGAGCAAGTTTCGTGAGCGTATGAGCACTTTCACTGAAGCTGCTAGCATGGTCAACGATGCCGCTGGCGAAGTAGGTGGTACGCTCAATAAGGTAAGTCGTGGCGTCAATAGTGTCAGCAATACAGCAAATAGCATCAAAAACTTTGCGAACTGATAAAATCTAACAGTTAACTCATCTCTCATTTAGTCTAGGTTCGTAATCAGAGGCTCAATGAGAGATGTTTAGGGGGCTTCTAAATTCTCGTCATTCTAAATAAGAAAATTCAGAAAATCGCT
>CAYJOV010000125.1:0-6818 GCA_964371905.1 uncultured Akkermansia sp.
CTACGACCTCCACCATGTCAAGGTGTTGCTCTACCAACTGAGCTATCCCTGCGTTTTGTTGCCGTGAAGCGGGGGCATTATAGCGAACAAACTCGAACATGGCAAGCATTTTTTTGAAAAAAGTTTTTTTAATCACGTATAGGAGATTTTTCTGAGTTGTGGGTTGATGTAGAGTTGATATTAGGTAAATATATAAACTGTTTTAAGGTAAGCATGTTGTAAAAGGTGATTTAACTTGTTTTCAAGATGTGCAGGATAAATTGAGGGATTATTTAGAGAGTATTATGAAAGATGAATTTATTTGAACAGCTAACAAATTTTGTAACACATGAGAACTTGGAAAAAATACGCAGACAGTCTAGCACTTTCTAATTACAAACTTGATATTTATCGATAAGAACGATATAATACGCTCAATGACAAGATGGACGCTAGAAGCCCTCAAACGCTGTAGAGAATCGGAAGATAGTATCGAATTTAAGGCATGCCAAGGAACGCGTATGTCGCTTGATGGTGATAGGGGAAAAGGTGTGAAATGTATTCTTGGCTATGTTGTAGCACTGTGCAATCAGGGCGGGGGTAGCCTTGTCATCGGGATGAGCGATAGGTATCCTCATGAGGTAGTCGGCACAGAGCAGAGTAGAGATGCTCTCGGACAGCTCGAATCAGACATATATAATCGCCTTCAGATTCACACTGATGTCTATGAACTACTCGAAGGAAGTAATAGAGTCGTTGTGATCACTGTCCCTAGCCGACCAAGAGGAAAATATTATTACTTTAACGATACTCCCCTCATGCGCGTAGGAGAGGAGCTTAAGCTCATGTCTTTGGATATGCAGCGCTCGATTATTTTGGAAATAGAGCCCGACTTCTCTGATGATATATGCCACGAAGCTAGTATCAATGATTTGAGCCCAGATGCCATTCGAACCCTCAAGGAAAAATATGCGCTTAAGCACTCCAATTCTTCTTTTGAGAGTTTGTCGTCACGACAGGCACTTTCCGATCTAGGACTTCTTAAGGAGGGAAAAGTCACCAAGGCGGCCATCATCCTCTTGGGAAAAGCTGATAGCTTGAGTCGGCTTTTCCCGCAGGTAAGCATTGAGCTCGAATACCGTGCTCATGAATCGCATATCCATTATGATAAAAAATATAGCTATGCCGATGCATACTATCTGAGCGTTGATGAGATTTGGAAGCAGATCAATCATTACAACGGAGCTATCCCCATTCGAGAGGGTATGTATCAGCATGAGAGTATCCCTTTCTTCAACGAGGAAGTCATACGAGAAGCGATCAATAATGCCGTTGCTCATCGAAATTATGCACTAAGTAGCTCAATTGTTATCAAGCTCTCTCCTACTACCATGTCGATTATCAGCCCTGGAGGTTTCCCTCATGGTGTGAGTCTTGATAATTTACTGGATGTACCTAGTACACCGCGTAATCGACTCTTGGCTGATGTCTTATCCAAAACGGGATTGGTCGAGCGCGCAGGGCAAGGGATAGATCGTATATTCATGAATACCTTGCAAGAGGGAAAGAGAGTACCTGATTATACAAGCAGTGACGATTTTTATATCAAGCTTACATTGGGGGCTGAGATTGAGGATATGGCTTTTACCAAATTCATCAAATCTGTCCAAGATGGGTTTGATGACAACAATAAGAAGCTTACCGTTCACGAAGTTCATACACTTTATCGAATCAAGCAAGGCGAAGATAGGAAAAACTTTGATAAAAAGATTATTGATAAACTGCTTAATCGTAAATTAATTCTAAAAAAAGGTAAGACGCAGGCTCTGCATTATATCCTTTGTGAGGATTATTACGATTTCACTGACAACAAAGTAGAGTTTTTTAAGAAGTCTGACTGGGATGACCAACAAGCTTTTAGTGTCTTGAAACATTATCTCGATAAGTATGAGAAAGTAAAAATGGGAGCAGTCGTGAGCCTATTTGAAGGGCATTTGAGTCGTAAGCAAGTGCGCAATTTTATCAAAAACTTGGTGGATAAACAAATTCTTGATTATGAGGGTGAAGGTAAAGGGCGATGTTACTTTTTAAGCGATGAGTTTATCAAAAACGTAGACAGTTTTACGGATCTTCTAGCTGCATCGGCCTATTTGCTTCAGACTTTAGCAAAAGACCAGAAAAAGGCCAGTAATGAATATTATTTGGATGAATGATTAAGATTATTTTTTGTTGATTAACGTGTTATAAAAGACCAGAAAATATAGCCTTACTTCATGTGTTTTCCTTCGCCGTTGAATGCACGTTATGTGGATTATGTCCTATTGCAGGAAGTTTATACTTAGCATTATCAGTAGATTTATGTCGTGGTATCCGAGGGCTCAACAATGAGCGTGATTGAGCTGAGGAAATACACGTGCGGTAGTGGGTGTTTTTTATTTACAAAGAGGAGGCAGCTTGGGCTGCCTCCTCTTTGTGGTATTATGCTTTGTCTTGTGGTGCTTTTTTCAGCCACGGTGCGAAGAGGACGCTGGAGGCTGGGATGACCAAGAGATTGAGCAGGGTTGCGCTGAGGAGGCCGCCGAATTGGACGATGGCGAGCGGGGCGAGTAGCTCTCCTCCTGGTTTGTCGATGGCCCAGATGAGCGGTAGCAGGCCCAAGATGGTCGTCAGTGAGGTCATGATGATGGGGATCACGCGCTCAAGCGAGCCTTCGCGTATGGCCTCGGTCGCGCTCATGCCTGTGTCTTCCAAGTTGCGGTAGCGATTGAGTAGGATAAGTCCCGAGCGTATGGCAAAGCCAATGACGGTGACAAAGCCTACCAGCGAGCTCACCGAGAGGATGGGATTAATGATATCCCCCGCGAGGATGGCTGACCACGAGTGATTCGCCGAGATCCACACCGCCGCGATGCCGCCGACGAGGCAGAGGGGGACATTGACGAGCGTGAGCAGCGCGCGTCGTATGCCGCCGAGGCTGCGCGAGAGCAGCAGGACGATGAGGGCAAGGATGATACCGCCCATGATGTAGAGGCGCTGTCCTGCCTCCTCGCGGCTCTTGATGGTGCCGGCGTATTCGACGGTGCAGCCCATGTCCTTCATCACGGGGTCGAGTTTTTCACGGCAGGCTTTCGCCAGATCGCCGAGGTTGGAATGGGGGGCGGGGTTGCAGGAGATCATCGCCTTGCGCAGGCCGTTGTCGCGCAAGATGAGGTTCGTCTCCTCGATGCGGTAGACGTGGGCGACGTCTTCGAGCTTGAGCACCTTGCCATTGGGGGCGAGGAGTTGGAGCTGCTTGACATCGCTGAGGCTCTGGCGTAGATCGGCGTCGAGACGCATCATGATGTTCCACCTATCGAGGTTCTCGATGATCTGCCCGAGCTGGAGGCCATTGAAGGCGGCGGAGACTTGCTTCGCCGCGTCTTCCATGCTGAGTCCGTAGGCGGCGAGTTTTTCGCGGGTGTACTCGATGCGCAGGGTGTCGACAAGGATCTCGCGATTCGCGCGGGCGTCGGCGACCTCGGGGAGGGAGTTGAGGATCTCGGAGGCCTTTTGCGCGGCTTCGCGGAGCTGGGCGAGGTCGGTGCCGTAGATGTTAATGGCGATCTCGGAGGCTGAGCCCGATAGCGCGCTGCTGATGCGATGCGCGAGGGGGAAGCCTATCATGCCTCCCATGCCCGGTACGTTCTGGAGGACGGCGTTGATTTCGCTGCGTATGCGATTTTGGTCGGCGTTGAGGTCGACGCGTACGAGGAGCTCGGCCGCGCTGACGGGCTCGGCGTGTTCGTCATTCTCGGCGCGTCCTGCGCGTTGGGCGACGGATTTGACACCCTCGATTTTCTCGATACGCTTCATTGCCTGCCTTGCCATGCGCTCGGTCTCGGCGAGCGAGCTACCGGGGACGGCGTTGACGAAGACGGTGTAGCAGTCTTCATTGAAGGGGGGCAAGAAGCTCGTGCCAAAGCCGCTGGCGAGCCAAATAGCCCCTGCGCTGATGCTGATCATGACGCTGCACACGAGCTTGGGCCAGCTCATGCAGAAGCGCAGGATGGGCGCGTAGATCGCCTTGATCAGGCGTGCGCTGACCGAGTCCGCATTGCTGTTCTTTCTCTTGCTGGGCTTGAAGAGCAGGTAGATGAGCACGGGCGTGATGGTGAGAGCCACGATGAGTGAGGCGAGCAGGGCCACCATGTAGGAGATGCCGAGTGGCTGGTAGAACTGCCCTTCCACTCCGCTGAGGAAGAGCAGAGGCGTGAAGACGAGCAGGATGATCACGGAGCTATAGCCCATGGAGCTGAGGATCTCGCCCTTGGCATCGAGGATGACATCCATCTTGCTCTTGCGCTCGCCCTCGGGGAGCTGGGCGTTGATATTGAGCTTGCGCCACGCGACCTCGACGAAGATGATGGCATTGTCCACCACATCGCCGACGACGACGGCGAGGCCGCCTAGTGTCATGATGTTGATGGCGAGCCCCAGCACGGGGAAGAAGGCCATGCCGAGCATGACGGAGAGCGGCATGGAGAGCAGCGTGATGATGGCGGTGCGTACGTTGAGCAGCGTGAGCACGAGGACGACGAGCACGACGAGGGCGGCAATGAGCAGCGTTTCTTTCCCATTCTCAAGGGAGAGGGTGATGAAGTCGGACTGACGGTAGGCATCCGTGTAGATGGTCATGCCCTTGGGCAGGCGACTCTTGCGGAAGTCCTCGACGGCTTTGTCCACCTCGGCGGTGAGCTGCATCGTATTCGCCCCCGGTGCTTTTTGCACGGAGAGGATGACGGCGTCGCCGCCCTTGAAGCCGGCGTTGCCTCGGCGGGGAGCACCGCCTATGCGTACGTCGGCGACGTCTTCGACGCGCAGGATGCCGCTAGGGTGTGCCTCGATGAGAGCGCGCTTGATGTGCTCGGTGGTGGTGGCACGGCTGCGCTGCTGGAGCGGGATTTCAAGACCGGCGACGTCTTCCAAGTAGCCCGCAGAGAGCGTGCTTTGAGCCTTGGTGATGGAGGCTTCGAGCTGGTCATGCGTGATGCCCGCTTGGCGCATCTTTTCGGTGTTGTAGAGGACTTGGAACTCGGGGAGTCGTCCGCCGAGGACGGTGACTTGTCCTACACCGGGGATGGACATGAGGCGATTGCGCAGATGGTACTCCGCCATGCGGCGTATCTCCAGAGGGTCAATGCCCTTCTCTCCCGTGACGGCGAGCAGCATGATCTCCCCTGTCACGGAGATGATGGGCGTGAGCTCGGGGCTCATGCCCTCGGGGAGGGATTCGCGCACTGTGGCGAGTCGCTCGGCGACGATCTGGCGCGCCTTGTAGATGTCTGTATTCCAGTCAAAGTCGACCCAGACAAAGGAGAGCCCGCTGCCCGAGGAGTCGCGCACGCCCTTCACCCCTGCCGTGCCTTGCATGGCGGCATTGATGGGGATGGTGACATACTGCTCCACCTCCTCGGCGCTGAGGCCGGCGGCCTCGGTCTGGACGGTGACTCGGGGTACCTTGAGCTCGGGGAAGACATCCACGGGCATCTGCTGGATCACCCAGAGGCTGGCCACCGCCATAAAGAGGGTGGCGAGCAGCACGCTGAAGCGATTGCGCAGGCAAAATTCGAGAAGTGTATTCATGGATTAGTGCTCCTCTCCTTCGTGGAATTTGCCATCGGCGTGGTAGTGCCCCGTTTGCTTTTGCTTGACGCGGCCTCCACCGAGTAAGAATTTGAGCTCATAGCCCCCTGTGACGACGACATCATCGCCCGCATGAATGCCTGTCACGGTGCTCATGTCGCGGCGCGTGCCGAGCACGCTCACCTTGATGGCTTCGAACTCGCTTTCTGAGCGGCGGACAAAGACGATGTCATCGACACCGACCTTGATGATGGAGGTGTTGGGGATGGTGATGCCCTGTTGCGCAGCGGCGTCTTGGTAGAGGTCGATGCGGCAGAGCAGTCCTGCCTGTACTCCTTGGGGGAGCTCATCGGCGACAAAGTAGAGCTGGCGTGTCTGGGTTGTGGAATTGATCTGGTCAGAGATGCGTAGCTTTCCTTGCAGGCTGATTTGCTTGTTGCCAAGGGGGAGGGTGGCGATGGCTTCGCTGAATTGGGGTTGCTCGTTGCCGTAGAGACTCGCGGAGATCTCGAGGGCGCGGGGATCTATCATCGAGAGTACCTTGTCGCCCTGCTGAGCCCAGCTGCCTTGGTTGAGCTCGATCTGACTGATACGCCCTTCTTTCTTGGCGCGTATGGCGAGAAGGATATGGTGATCGTCGCGTATGATGTCGGCTCCCATGGCGCTGGAGTGGAGGCGGGAGCTAATGTTTTGCATGGCGAGTTCTTGCTCGGCGGCTTCTGCTTTTTTGAAGCGCAGCTGCTCTTCGAGGTCGCTGTTGCGCGTGCCCGCCTTGGCGAGGGCATCGAGGCGTGTCTGGATGGTCTGCGTATCGGCAAGGAGGCGATCGTAGGTGGCCTGTGCGTCAGCCTGTTGGGCGATGAGCTCAGAGATGGCGGGCGCATTGATGGTAAAGAGAATATCTCCCTTCTTGACAAGCTGCGCAGAGCGTACCTTGATGTCGAGGATGCCTGCGCTGGGGAGCACGTAGCTCTCATAGGCGTGGGCGGGGGTGTCGAGGAAGCCATGGAGGCTGGTGACGAGATTGCGCTGTGCCTTGGGGGCTTTTTGTGTTTTGAGCGCGATGATGTCGCGAGCGTGGGGGTTGACCGTGATTGTTTCATTACCCGTGTTGTGGCTGCAAGTAGGTCCGTGGGCGTGTCCGTGAGCGTCGTCGGCTTTTTCCTCGGCATGCTCACCGTTGGGACCGTGGGCGTGTCCGTGGTCATCGTCGGCAG
>CAYJOV010000126.1:0-6807 GCA_964371905.1 uncultured Akkermansia sp.
GTGGAGCAGCAGCCAGATGCCTTCGAGCCTGATCTAGCGAGAACCTTGTATAATATCGGTACACTCTTTAGATGCACAAAAAAATACCCAAAGGCGGAGATGTACTACTCGCGCTGTCTAATGATTCGCGAAAAACTCGCCGAGCAGCAACCAGATGCCTTTGAGCCTGATTTAGCAGAATTGCTGCTGAATTTTGGGATTCTTTACATCAATATGGATATGCCTTCGGACGCTAGAGATTCATGGGTGAAGAGTCGCGAGCTCTACAGAAGACTAGAAAGTAAAAATGAGGGTCTTTATCAAGCTGATATTGAAACCTTGACAGAATGGATTGATTGTCTGTCTGATGAAGACTAAGAAATAGGCATGCTGATGTGCTATTAGGCTAAATCAAAGGGAGAAAGATTGCTTATGCGCGTCTCCTAGGTCACTGCCCGCCCAGCTCGCAAGCGAGCTGGGCTCTTGGGTCATGAACGCCTCGCTGCCCTAGCCACGCTTGGTGACGCTTCGCGTTTGCCACGGTAGAGAAGTGTCGCCCTTCGGGCGCAGTGGTAGGGGGCGTCAGTTTATTGACGATGGCGCGATGCTGGGTTTGCCACGCGGGCGTGCGCGACATTTGGGCGACTGACGCCCGAAGGGGCTCTGCCCCTTGACCCTGCAAGGGCTTTGCCCTTGACCCACTGGGCTCTGCCCAGCCCCGCTGGGGACTGGCCCCCAGACGACCAGTCAGGGAGTGTTACTCCCCGACACCCCACGGTTAGTGTCGCGTTTGCGTTACGCTACCGTGAGGGGGGAAGGAGTGGGTTTGTCTTTATTCGAAATAATACGCTTACGCCTTGGGCGCGGCGGCTGGCTTGCTCGCCTTCTGATAACGCGCCTCGACTTTCTTCCAATCAAGGATGTTCCAGACCGATTTCAAGCTCTCGATGCGCTTGTTCTCATAGTCCAGATAGTACGCATGTTCCCAGACATCGATGCCGATCAATGGTGTTTGCCCCTTCGTCAACGGTGAGTCCGCGTTCGCCGTGGTCGTGATCGCCAGCTTTCCGCTCGCGTCCATCGCGAGCCATACCCAGCCCGAGCCAAAGACGCTCATGCCCGCAGCTTCAAAGGCTTTTTTAAATCCATCAAGGCTGCCCCACGTGGCATCTATTTTCTTCGCCAGCTCTCCCGTAGGTGCTGCTTGTCCCTTCCCGTAAGGTGAGAAGTTCTCAAAGTAGATACCATGGTTGTACATCTGCCCCGCGTTGTTAAAGATAGCTCCCTTGCTGGTTTTGACGATTGTTTCCAGATCCTTGTCCGCGAATTCCGTTCCCTTGACCAGTTTGTTCAGGTTCTTCACGTAGCCCGCAAGGTGTTTCCCATAATGATAGTTCATGGTTTTCTCCGAGATGGCAGGTGCCAGAGCATTCATGGCATAGTCAAGCGGCATGAGGCTAAAGGCTTCTTTCACGACGCTCGCTGTCGCTGCGTTCAATGCGGCTTGATAGTTCGGCTGCATGCCCAGCGAGGGGGTGTATTCCGCGTACACGATTTTACCCTCAGGATCGATCACTACGATCCCACGCGCGAGGAAGTCCGAGTTCATCATGCGAAAGCCGTACTTCTCCCCAAATTCCCCATACGCGAGGTCAGAGATGTTCAACAGCTTGTCAATCCCCGCCGTCGCACAAAAGCGGTCAAAATCCGCCCCGGTGTTTCTCGCCAGCGATGCTACGACGATGTTCTCACCCAGCCCCGCTGCCTTTTTGTTGAATTCGCGCGTCTGCACTTGGCACACGCCCGTATTAATAGACGGGAAGATGCTCAAGATCAGCGTGCGTCCCTTGTAGTCCGAGAGTTTGAATTCGCTCCCATCCGAGAGCTTCGCCTTAAATTCAGGCGCGATTTGCCCCGCCTTGACGGTGTTGCCCAGCAGGGTGATGTTCTTGACGACTCCCTTGGTCTGCTGCTGTGCAGCCGCGGGCTGCGCGTGTGAGAGGGGAGCAAGGAGGCTAGCACCACCCAAGAGGATGGCGCACAGTGCGGGGGAGAGATGCTTCATTTTCATCTGTCTAGTATATGTGTTGAGATTAGGCTTCGATAATGGCGGCATAGCGTTGCTCGACTTTCTTCCAGTCGAGGATGTCCCAGCAGGCCTTGAGGCTCGCTGCGCGGAGGTTCTGATAGTCGAGGTAATAGGCATGCTCCCAGACATCCACCCCATGCAGAGGCGTGAGTCCCTGTGTGAGCGGGGAGTCCCCATTGGCCGTGCTGCTGACGCTCAGCTTGCCTTCAGCATCCGAGGAAAGCCAGACCCAGCCCGAGCCAAATTGCGCGACTCCAGCCTTCTCAAAGGCTTCTTTAAAGGCATCCACACTGCCCCATGTGCCCTCAATCGCGGTGAGCAGCGCACCCGTAGGCTGCTTCTGCGCCTCCGCAACTGGGGCAAAATTACCAAAATAGAGGCGGTGATTATAAAGCTGCCCCGCATTGTTAAAGATCCCACCCTGACTGGAAGTGACGATGGAGATCAGATCCTTACCCTCGTACTCCGTCCCCTTGATGAGGGCATTGAGATTGGTGATGTAGGCGAGCAAATGCTTGCCGTAGTGAAAGCTCATGGTCATCTCCGAGATCGCAGGTGCGAGTCCATCGAGAGGGTAGGCCAGAGGCAGCTGCACAAAGGCGTCGTCACTCGCCGTCGCACGCGCGGCCGCGAGCGCAGCCTCGTAGTCGGGCTCATCGGTGAGCTCATGCACATACTCGGCATGGGTGATCACGCCCTCGGGGTTGATGACGACGATACCGCGAGCCAGCAGGCTCAGCTCCTCGATCAGGAAGCCGTAGCGCGTGCCGAAGTCCTCATAGGCGAGGTCACTGAGATTCACCAGGCTAGCAATGCCCTCCGCTGCACAAAATTTCTTGTAATCCGCAATCGTATCACGTGATACAGAGACCACCACCACGCTCTCCCCCAGCTGCGAGGCGCGCTGGTTGAATTGCTTCGTCTGGAGCTGGCATACAGGCGTATTGATGGAGGGGAAGACACTCAAGATCACCGTACGACCGCGCAGGTCGCTGAGGCAAAAGTCCCCGCCCTTGTCACACTGAGCCTTAAAGTCAAGAGCTTGTTCCCCCGCGCAAATTTGCTTACCGATGAGAGTGAGAGGCTTATCACCGTGCTTGACTAGAGTAGAATTATTGTCGAGATTTGTAGACATAAGAATAATATGGTATATGTAAAATAAGAAATCTTATCTTACTCCAATTAATTCAAATGTGCAAGGATGAATTGTGTAATACTATTGTTAGACACTAAATAGCTTATACCTACGCGCAATTATACTCTCTTGCGAGCCCAGCGCAATCCCCCCACGAGTCGTGAAAGGATGATAGCCTGCACCAAAAGGTCGAAAATATACAACGTCCAGACCCCCACGAGCGTCATGGTCTCAGGCCAGCACGTATGCCAGAGCGTCAGTATCCCGATGCGGAAAAATCCCATGCCTACAAAGGTGACCATCATCACGCGCTTCGTATCTCCCGCACCGCGCAGGCACATGCGAAAGACCATCACAACAGCGAGGATGGGCTCACCGACAAGGAAGACATACATCAAGGGAATAGCCGCATGCATCACCTCGCTCGACGTGCCCGAGAAAAAGCCCACAAAGCTCTCGGCAAAGAGCGCAAAGAGAATGCCCATCAGCCCCATGAGTCCCACCGCAAAGAGCATGCAACGCCGCATGGTCTCAAAGGCGAGTCGTATATTCCCACTCCCGATATACTGACCCACCAGCGCCGAGCCCGCAATGCCAATCGCAAAGCCGGGGAGAAAGCTCATGGACTCGACGCGTATCGCCACCGCATGCGCGCCTGTCGCCACCGTGCCCAGTGTGGTGATGAGCTTGAGCCCATAGAATTGAATCCCCCAGATGCCGCCCACCTCAAGAGCCTGAGGAAGCCCCACATCAATGATGCGCCTCTGCATGCCCCACTGAGGGCGCATAGCAGACAGGGATAGGCATAGCGGCGGCGCGTAGCTCTGCCCCTGACGCTCGGCGTAGGCATCGAGGCTCTCGCCCTTGAGCATGGCACGCTGACGCTTCCCACGAGCGAGCAAAATCAGAAGCAAGACCACCGAGGCAATCATCCACGGAATGACCAGCCCCCAAGCGAGCCCCTGAATATTCCAGCCCCAGAGCACCGCCAGCACATAGCTGATCACGATGGCCAAGCCATCCACCAACACCATGATATAAAAGGGCGTCTTCGTATCCCCCGAGCCACGCAAAGCCGCATTGAGCGCGAAGACGCTCCCCGAGAAGACCGCGACCCACGAAGCAATGCGCAGGTAGTCCATGGCAAAGATATAGGCCTGATCGCTGAGCTCAAGGAGCTCGCCGAGCAGGTAAGGCGAGCTCAGCAGCATCACGGCAGAGGAAATCACCCCAGCCAGCGCGCCAAGAATAGCGGCCTGATTGGTCGCGCGCTGCGCCTCCTCATACTGGCGCGCCCCCGACAGGCGACTCACGAGGGCGGTAGCCCCCGTCGCGACTGCAGCTTGGATCAAGAAGCCCAGCCACATGATCATGCCCGTCACGCCAATCCCCGAGAGTACATCGGCGGACACATGATCCAGCCCCTTGAGGTGTCCTGCGATACGATACGAGACCGAGGTGCAGATAAAGCTCAAGATCTGCTCCAGCAGCGGCCACAGGGCAATGAGCATGATCTGGCGCGGCAAACTCTTCCCCGCCAGTTTCCCGCTCAGCCCACCCCTAGCCATCGCCACGCGCAGCTTCCCGTCTCTACCTTCACCTAAACTCATAAAATCTGCCCGCAGCTTAGCAGAAATGATCCCCAATGAACAGCTTAGAATCCGTCAAGTCAGCCATACAGAGTACTTCTCTCTTTTTTCGCTAGGCGAGATGAGGAGATGATTTCCCGAGGCTATCATCTTGTTCGCAAGGGGCAATCGCATCTGAGCTATTGCTGCTAGCAAAACACCCATGTAAAACGCTTTTCTCTTGACCAGCGCGGCTTCTATTTGTTATCTTTGACGATAAGTTATGAATAACAAGCGTCTGCAAATCTTTATCGCCTCCTCCGCCGAGCTCGCACCCGAGCGAGATGCCAGCTCCCTGCTCATCTTTGACCTCTCGGAGCATGGACGCGGTGCGGAGGGTGTGCTCCTCTACCCCATGCGCTGGGAAGAGATGGATGCCGCCGTGCGCTACCACCGCCACAAGAACGAAGACTACAAGGACGAGGTGCGCAAGAGTGCCTTCTTCATTGCCCTCTTCTGGAGGACCTGCGGGCAGTACACGCTCGATGAGCTCGATCTCGCCCTCGCGCAGCAGGCGGCAGGCGAGCAGCCGCGCGAGTTGCTGCTGCTCATCAAGCGCAGAGGCGGCGAGCATGCCGAGGCCGAGGCGACGATGGAGCAGCAGCTACGCGCCCATCTCGGGGCGAAGGCGGAGGGTTTACAGCTGGTGTATTTCTCCAATGTCCACGAGCTGAGATTTGAGTTGCTCTGTAGCTTGTTGCCCTATCTGAGGCGGCATCATGGCTATCCTGCGCTGCGTACGCAGTGCTGGGAGGGCGAGCTCTGTGTGCACGGTGAGATCAGGCTGCGCACAGGGGCGTGGCGTGCGGGGGCATCGGCTGAGTGCTTGGCGTCGCAGCTGGAGGAGTATTCGACCCTTTCTTAATCACTCTTTTTGATGACGACGATGAACAAACAACAGCTACTGATTTCTTTCTCTTCCGATATGGAGCAAAGCAGCGAGGGCTTGGCTCTCTCGGTTTACTACATGGGGCAGAGTCACGGTCGCTTTGCGAGGAGCTCTTTTATCCCGCGTCGCGTGGCGGCGAGCACGAGCGAGGAGCCCGAGTACCGCGCGCGCTGGCAGGAGGCAGATTTATGCCTCTATCTCTACGGCGCGGGCATGGATGGAGCCTGCGAGGCACGCTTTCTGGCTGATTATGAGCTGGGGCAGCAGGACGAGAAAAAGTTACTACTCTTCACCTCGGTGCAGGATGCCGATGAGCTCTTGGCGCGATTCTCAGCCAAGCTGGATCAGGAGTATGGGAATTTTTCTGCCTATTTTGCAAATGATCATCATTTGAAGTTCTTGGTAGATGAGCAATTGTGGCTGACGCTGGGACAGCGGCAGAGTGAGCGGAAGCTAGAGCATGACGGGGTGTCGGTCATTCTCGTGAATGGGATGCAGATTAGCTTGAATGAGCTTCCGTTCATTGCTCAGAATCCTAGTTTTACGGATAAAGATCAGCTACTCGGCGCGCTTCAAGCTCAGCAGGTCAAGCTCAAGAAAAAGATGGAAAAGTATCCTGATGATGACGATTTTGCGAATGAGTCAAGGGATTTAGCGATCGAGATTTCGAAGACGCGCGAGGCTATTGCGGAGGAATTGGATTTCGTGCTGGCGCAGTCTATTCATCTCGCGAGTTGGCGCAGCAAGCAGGTGTCAAAACGCCTCGCACGCGCGATGCATGATTTTGATCGTGGAGATGTTGCGGGGGCTATTGATTGGCTCAAGAATGCAGAGAAGGACGCGGAGGATGCGCTCGAGGCTATTGGGGAGATGGCACGAACGCATCTGGAAGAGCTGCGCTTTAAGATCAATTTGTACAATGCGGATGGTCGTTTGTCGATTTCTGAGCGTGTGGAGAAAGCCTATGCAGCCTATGAGATTTTCTTCAAGATGGCGAGGCATGCTGAGATGGATGAGGCGGAGCTGGCGCGTGAGCATTTTGATTGCGCGCTTATGTGCCAAAAGCAGAATCGCTTTGCTTCTGCGA
>CAYJOV010000127.1:0-6755 GCA_964371905.1 uncultured Akkermansia sp.
CCTTTTGTTGAATGAAAAATGAGATTTTTCACCCAACAAAAAGAAGCTTTGATACTTTTAACCACAGTCCAGCAATAGACAGCCCGCGCCCGCTGATGCGGCTTGACAAAGCATGAGGCTCGTGAGAGCATGATGAGCATGAGCGATAAGCAAGAATCGGCGACGAGTTGGCTAGAGGAGCTCCGCGCGGTGGTCACCATCAGCACGGAGGAGTCCTGCCTTGAGCAGCATGCAGGGGACAAGTGGTTTGCGCGCGCACGCCCCGACGCGGTCGCCTTCCCCCAAAGTACAGAGGAGGTCGCCGAGCTCATGAAGATAGCCACCCGCCATCGCATCCCAGTCACCGCGCGTGGCGGAGGTGTGGGCTACGTGGGCGGCTGTGTCCCCCTCCATGGAGGCATCGTTCTTTCCCTCATCCAGATGAATCGTATCCTGAGTATCCAACCCGAAGACGGGGTCGCCCGCGTCGAAGCAGGTGTGCTCACCGCCACGCTCCAAGAGGCCTGCTGCGCTCTCGGCTGGTTCTACCCCCCCGACCCCGCCTCTCGCAAGGAGTCGAGCCTCGGCGGCAACATCGCCACCAACGCGGGCGGTCCGCGCTGCCTCAAGTACGGTGTCACCCGTCACTACGTCCTCGGGCTCACCGTCGTGCTCGCCGACGGGCGCATTCTGCGCTGCGGGGGGCTCACGCACAAGAATAAGCAGGGCTTTGATCTCGTAGGCATCTTCTGCGGCAGTGAGGGGATGCTCGGCATCATCACGGAGGCCACGCTGCGACTCATCCCCGCGCCACCTGCGCGGCTCGCGCTTCAGGCGAGTTTTGCGCATTTCCAAGACGCAGCGCGCAGCGTGCAGATGGTGCTCCAATCAGGGCATTTGCCCGCGGCGATGGAGATCACCGATGCCTTCACCCTCGCGGCGGCGCGCGCCTACCTCGGCGATGAGCATTTCCCCCGAGAGGCACGCGGGCATATCATCATCGAGATCGACGGCCAAGCCGACGCTCTCACGCGCGAGGCAGAGTGCATCAGGGATATTCTGAACTCCTGCGCCGCGCTGAACGTCCAGCTGGCCGAGAGCGAGCAGGAGGTGGAGCATGTGTGGAAGCTGCGCCGTGAGTTCTCCCAGAGTCTCAAGGAAACAGGGCTCACCAAGCTCAATGAAGACATTGTCATCCCCCGCTCCCAGCTCGTGCATCTCGTGGACTTCTGCGAAGAGCTCCAAGAGCGCACCGCCATCCCCATCGCCTGCTTTGGGCACTCGGGGGATGGTAATATCCACACAAACATCATGATCCCGCTAGACGCCGAGGGTGAGCCGCGCCGCGAGGAATCGGAGCAGGTGGTCAACGAGGTCTTTGACTGGGTGCTCGCGCATGGGGGCAGTATCACGGGCGAGCATGGTATCGGTATTGCCAAGCAGCCTTGGTTTGCCGATGCGGTTGGTCCCTGCTCCATGGACATTCACCGACAGCTCAAGGCGACTCTTGACCCCCTGCACTTGCTCAACCCAGACAAGATGTGTTTAGGCTGAGCAAGGAGATGGGGATCTTAATCAAAGGCGGAGAGAAGCCATCCAAAGGTGTTCTCATAGATCATCGCGCCAGTAGTGCCTACGATGCTCAGGGGGATGTCGGCTACGATACGAGTCGTCGTCGCTGCGATTTTGCCCGCACTATTCGTGCCTGTCAGGTAGCTAGAGGCGGGGAAGTCGTAGCCTGCCGCACGTAACTTTTTCTCCAGCTGAGGTACGGGAATACGGGCGATCTCTCGATATCCCTTGCTGGGGCTGTCATGAAGACGATAGGACTGAGATGAACGCCCGAGCTGATTGAGGGCATGCTCGCTGCTGTCGAGATGAAGGGCGGCAAAGAGCTTTCTTGCCTGCGACTTGGATTCGGGCAGTTTCAAGGGCGCGTAGACCTTTTTGGGAGATTCGGCGCGCTTTCTCTCCCCTCCGCCTAGGGTCAATTCTTCTCCAAACAGGTGTCTGCTTGTCCCGTCACCAATGGCATAGGTGAGGTAGGGTTTGTCTCTGAGTTTGGTAGAAATAGAGATGGGGACGTAGTAGTGAATTTTCCCCTCTTCATCGGCTAGTTTGACAAGCTCATCATTCAACACGCGCCAGCTTGGTGATGAGCTGTAGTCAGCGTCCACACCGCGATACTCGCCGCCATTGCATAGGCCTTCCACTCTGTCTGATAGGTTCATATGCACCATGCCGAGTCGGCATGAGGGGAGGCTTATCACAGCGAGTAGGCAGAGAGCCGCCTTGAGGGGGCGTTGATGGGATTTCAAGAATGCCTTGATCATAATTTTCGAGTCTTTCCATGTGCTTGCGCCCTTGCGCATTTCTATTCAAAGTAACTAAAAGCACTACGTCATGCAAGCATAAAGTTCCCTAGTGGATCATGCCATGCACACGACAGACCCACCTCCTGCCCCCCTTGATAAAGCTCTCCACACGCACAGTGTCTAGGCTCAATGAGGATCTCATGTAAAAACTCAAGAAAATAAGCTTGAATTTTCTCCCAGCTCTGATAGTCTTGATGGCGATTCTATGGAATTGCTACTTATTTATCTTTTCGTCGCGCTCGGTTTTTCTTTCCTATGCTCCATCTTGGAGGCTGTCCTCCTATCCACGCCCTATTCTTTCATTTCCATGAAGGTGGCAGAAGGAGCAAAAGGAGCCGCGCTTCTCGAAAAGCTCAAGACAAACATTGATCGACCCATTTCGTCGATCCTCACCCTCAACACCTTCGCGCATACTTTGGGCGCGGCAGGTGTCGGCGCGCAGGCGGTAAAAGTCTTTGGAGAGGCCTACTTTGGCGTCATCTCCGTTGTACTCACGCTGCTCATACTGGTTCTCTCTGAGATTATCCCCAAGACTCTAGGTGCTTGCTACTACCGCAGGCTCGCGACTCTGTCAGCTCCTGTCATCCACATCATCACCGTCCTATGCTACCCCTTGCTGTGGATCTTTGATGGACTCACACGTCTGATTTCCCCGAAAAAGAACGAAGCTTCGCTGAGCCGCGAGGAGGTCTCGGCCATGGTCGATGCAGGCACCAAGGAAGGTGTCATCGCAATCAAAGAAAATCTCATCTTCCAAAATATCATTAAGATGGAGAAGGTCAGTGTGCGCGAGGTCATGACTCCGCGCGTCGTCTGCTCCGTCGCCAATGAAGACGAGACGCTCCTTGATTTCTACGAAGACGAGACACGCCGCCCTTTCTCACGCATCCCCGTCTACACGGATGAAAAGGATAATATCACAGGTTATGTCCTCATCATCAGTATCATGGAGTACATCGCAGAGCATCAGGATCATCTCAAGCTCTCCGAGATCAAGCGAAACATCCTCACCTTCCCCGACACTATGTCCGTCTCCACGGCTTGGGAAAAGCTCATCAGCAGCAAAGAACATATCGCCACCATCGTGGATGAGTATGGTACCTTTGAAGGCATCATCACGCTCGAAGATGTGATGGAAACCATCCTCGGTCTTGAGATCATCGATGAGAAGGACACCATCGCCGACATGCAGCAGCTCGCTCGCGAAAAGTGGCAAGAGCGCATGGCCAAGTACAACCAATTCAACCGCGTCTAATGCCAGCCCCCCTCACCCTAGACCGCGAGCAGCTGGCAGAAGCCATCGTCGCGCTCAACTCCATGTCGCGCTGCGAAGGCATCATCATGACGACAGGCGGCACGATACGCGTGGGCAACACGAGCGATGAGGACTACCTCTGCATGCTCGTCACCGCCCCCACCCTCGCACGCCAACTCACGGCTGACGGTCTCTCCTGCTACACGGCCAAGGAGCTCGACCAATGGGCGATGTCTTACGATCTCGCCCCGCTCCAAGCCATCCTCGATGGCCTCAGCCCACAGTAAAGGCACACCCCCTCTCCTGCGCGTCGCACCATGGCACGAATCACGGCAGAATGCGAAGCTCGCATCAAGCAATCCATCGACATCGTGGACCTGCTCGGTCGCTACATCGACATACGCCGCGCAGGCACGGCGTGGAAGGCCTGCTGCCCCTTCCATCAGGAGAAGACCCCCTCCTTTCACGTCAACCCCTCGCGCCAGAGCTACCACTGCTTTGGCTGCGGTGAGGGGGGAGATGGCATCAAGTTCCTCATGAGCTTTGAGAACCTGAGCTACCCCGACGCGCTGCGCCGCATCGCGGATCTCAACGGCATCCCCATCTTAGAAGAAGAAGAGAGCCCCGAGGTCGCCCGCCGTCGCCAGATGCGCCGCCGCATCGTCGAGCTCAACGCCTTTGCCACCGAGTACTACCACCGCCAGCTCTGCCGCCACCCCGATGCCGCCCATGTACGCGCGTATCTCAAGAAGCGCGACATCAACATCGAGATGGCCCGCGCGTGGAAGCTCGGCTGGGCTCCCGCCCACTTTGACGAGCTCGCGCGCCTCGCCGCTGAGGCACAGTACCCCCGCCAGCTGCTCGTCGACGCCTACCTCCTCGGGCAGGGGCAGCGTGGGCACTACCCTGTCTTTCGCGATCGCCTCATGTTCCCCATTACGAATGTACGCGGCGAGATCGTCGGCTTCTCAGGACGCGTCATGGATGAGCAGCAGGACCCGCGCAAGTATGTGAACACGGCCGAGACACTCGCCTTTCGCAAGAGTGAGCTGCTCTTTGGGCTCAACAAAGCCACCTCGCGCATAGGGCGCGAGGACATGACCGTCCTGCTCTGCGAGGGGCAGATCGATGTACTCGCCTGCCATGAGAAGGCCGATCTCCGCCACGCGGTCGCGGCACTCGGCACCGCCTTCACGGACGAACACGCCGCCATGCTGCGCAAGTACGCCAAGCGCGTCGTGCTCTGCTACGACGGCGACAAGGCGGGACTCGCCGCTGCCGAGAAAAGCTACCGCAAGCTCGCTGCCGCAGGGCTAGAGGTCTACCAAGCCGCACTTCCCCTCGGCGAAGACCCCGACTCCCTCATCAATAAAGAGGGAGCAGACAGCCTACGCGCCATCGTCTCCGACGCGCGCCCCTACCTCGAATACCGCTGCACCCAAGAGCTCGCCCAACTGGGAAACAACGCCCTGCACAAGGCGGAGCTCATGTCGCATATGAGCGAGCTGCTCGCGGACATCACGGATGAGTCACACCGCGATATAGCCCTCGTCGATGTCGCCACACGCGCGCACATGGGTATTGAGCTGCTGCGCGACAAGGTCAGCGACATCATTCAAGCACGCAAAAAGCAGCCCGAGCGCAGCCGCGAGCGCGGTCCCGACAGGGAGGAGCAAGACGCGCTGATGACCACGCCAGCCGTCGCCCCCTGCCGCCTCCATCCCAGCCTGCGCGGCATCATCCAACTCGGTCTCATCAACGCCGAGGCTCAGCAAGGGCTACTCGCCCGTATCGAAGACCTCTACGAGGCCATCCAGACCCTCGAAGGCGGAGTCATCCTGCTACGCTTCTTTGAGCAGCTCCCCGAGCCGGGCAATGCCGAGCACTGGCAGCGCTACCTCTCCAGCCTGACACCTGCCCAAGCAGCAGCTATCCAGAGCATGGACAGGCATCTTGAGTCCCTCGACAAGCCCCATGAGCAAGTCACGCTCGCCTGCGAAAAAGTCATACGCGCGCTGCTGCTCCAAAAGCTCGACACGCTCAAGAGCCAGCTCTACGATCCGCATCTCAGCGCGGAGCTACGTCAAGAGCACCTGCAAGAGATCACGCGACTCAAGCAGATGCTGGACAGCTAGATGAAAGCCTACGATCACGCATAAGCTGGATGAAACAGACAGGAGCAACGATGGCGAGAATCCTTTGTCATATCGGCGAATTTGCCTTTACTTAACCTCATTGTTTGTCTATACTAACTTTGGTCTAATTTTTTTATATGAAAGATACCTCATCACGCCGTCAATTCCTGCAAAATCTCGCCTTGTCTACGGGCGCAGCTGTAGCAGCCTCCACTTTTGCGAGCTCAGCGTCTGCTGCTGATATGCCACAGAGCAACGCTACAAATAATAAACCCTACCCGCGAGCATTTTCACATATAGGACTGTCTGTTCCCGATTTAGAAAAAGCGGTCGCCTTCTATCGCGATGTCATGGGATGGTATGTCGTCATGCAGCCATCTCTGGTCAAAGAGGAGAATAGCAGCGCCATTGGTATCATGTGCGAAGAAGTTTTCGGTAAAGGGCATGGTGATTTCAAAATCGCGCATTTAGTGACATCCAACGGTATAGGAATTGAGCTCTTTGAGTTTGTCGATAATGACCAGAAACGCCCCGAGTTTCAATTCAAAAACACGAGCCTGTTTCACTTCTGCGTCCAAGATCCCGATATCGAAGGTCTCGTGAAGGAAATCGTAGCCCATGGTGGAAAGCAACGCATGCCCATCAAGGAGTATTATCCGGGTGAAAAACCCTACCGTATGTGCTATGTGGAAGATCCTTTTGGTATCGTTTTCGAGGTATACTCACATAGCTATGAAGTAACCTACTCGAAAGGTGCCTACTAAGCAGCACGATGCTGCAAAATCACTCAGGCTGTAGAATGAGCTAATGATACCATCAGCGAACACTTTTTGTTCTGCATTTGCTTCATTAGCAAGATTCATTTTATTTTAGAGACTGATAATCATGCAGCAGCTCTGACGCACTGTTTCAATAACGTCTGCGTCATCATAAAAAGACAGCTCCCTATGCTTTAAAGCAAAGGGAGCTGTATTCTGTAAAGTACTTGTGATGCCTTTACTCAAAGGGGTA
>CAYJOV010000128.1:0-6743 GCA_964371905.1 uncultured Akkermansia sp.
AATTTGTGCCGGATTGCGACTTGACGGGCTCTAGCTAATCAAGTACGCAGACCGTTGTTCTCCCCATTATCTATTGCCAAAGTAATAACTCCTAACTCCTTTTCTTCATGAACATCATCAATTCTCCGCTCGTCTTCCTGCTCCGATTGATTCTCGCAACGGGGCTGCTCATCCTGATTAGCAACCCCTTTATACAATCCGATGACACAATCTTTGGACTAGGCTCAGTTGGGGTGCGCCGCTGGCTCTTCCTCCTCCTTTGCCTCATCGCGCTCTGGGGCAAGGGACGTGTACGAGTCATCCTCTTGTCGACGACGGCTGGCTTTCTGCTCGCCTTGCTCGCCCTTCCTGTGGTCGTACTCTACCTACCAGAGTACACCAGTGATCAATCTTTTACGGTGAGCTCGAACTACAATTACCTTGATTTTTTACGACTCACGGGTCTACTCGCCGTCGGAGCTGCCGTCCTCCATCTCCTGCATGAGTTTTTCAAAGCAGACAAAAGCCCTCAGTTGGAACTCAAGTCCCAACACACAGCAACACCGCCCTCAGAATGGAAGACCGTACGCGAAATCCAAGAACAGCCCGAGCCTCCCAAGCCTCATTTCAACTTCGCGGGACCACAGAAGAAGGGCGTGATACGCCTCTTTGAGCTACTCCACCGCCTGAGAGAGGAGCAGCTGTGCTCGATGAAGCAGCTGCTTTTCTTCATGCTCAGCGTGATTAGCTTTTTCACTCTCTGGATCATGGTGCCGCTCAAGTTTGTCGATACCGTCGAGTTTCAGCGCGAGCGCGACCTTGCGCGCGTGAAGGGGATGGAGCAGCCATGGACACTGGATACCATGACGACTGACAAGCAAATCAATGCCCTCCATCGTCTCGTGCAGGATAGGGCACGCTTGGCTGTGGGGATGAATTGGACACCCGATGAGGTGACTGAAAGGCTGGGCATCAAATCACAGTACCAGATTCAGCATCTGATGCTCGACTATTCAGGCACGCGCGACAGCCTAGAATTGGCAGATAATGAACAGGCCATCGGCTGCTTTTTCTACAAAGGCGTGCACTCGGATCACGCCCTCGTCATCATCCTTGCCACCGACGTTGAGCGCGAGCAGATCCAAGCACTGCGTGTGAGCCATCCCTTCGGAAAACACAGAGCGAGCTCCCCCCAACAGTGGAAGGAGCTCGAGAAGCAGCGCTTGCTGAAGGATAAGAGCCCCCACCCCACCCAGTAGGAGGCAGAATCAGAGGCGAATCACAAAGCCCCCATGCACGGATTGAATCGGCACATGATGACATGATGCGTATTTCAACCCGCGACATGCGGGGCTTCTTTCCTCTTTAAAATACGTCATACTTTTCACGCTCACCGCTCCGTTCCTCTCAGCAGAAATGAAACAGAGCCAAACTGAGCTCCCTACGCATAATTGAAGCTTGATCAAGCATATTTTTTTCGATAGAATAAAGCCATGTCCTTTTTCCGCCCTCGCTTCATCGCTTTGTTCCTCGCCTGTGTCCTGTGCACAGCAGCCGCCTACGGAGTCACTATGGCCAAGAGGTCGCCTGATGGCAAATGGGCCTATGTCCCCCTCGCCGATGGCTTTGACTACCCCGTTGGCAAGCCCGATGGGAAGAATTACTACAAGGCTCGCGGCATACGATTCAAAACTCCCCGCCATCTCGGTGAAGACTGGAATGGCATAGGAGGAGGCAACACCGATCTCGGCGACCCCGTCTATACCATCGGTCATGGTCTCGTCACCTACGCCGCCGATGCCAAGGGGCGCTGGGGAAAGAATGTCATCGTGCGCCACGCCTTCCGTGACCCCCGTACGAAGCGCATCCTCTGCGTGCAGACCCTCTACAGTCATCTTGATAAAATCACCGTACGCCTCGGGCAGATCGTCAAGCGCGGCGATCAGGTCGGCACGATTGGGACGAATAACGGCATGTACCCCGCCCACCTCCACGCCGAGCTCCACTACAATGTGCTCGTCAACTGCGGTCAGCAGGGCATCGCCAAGACTCCGCGCAACTACGGTCATCTGACGAACTTCATCAAGGCCTACCGCAAGCTGCGTATTGAAAACAATTGGGTTCGAGTCCCCATCGGCGGCTTCATCCCCTACAAGAACACCATCGGTCTCTGATTCTCCCATGGCGCGCCGTCTCTGCCTCTTTGGAGGGAGCTTTGACCCTGTGCATGCGGGGCACATCCACCTCGCCTGCGCCGCACGAGAGGCGGCACAGCTCGATGAGCTCATCTTCCTCCCCGCGGCGCGCTCGCCCTTCAAGTGCGAGAGCGAGAGCTTTTTTAGCAATGAGCAGCGTCTCGCGCTGCTGCGCAGCATGACGCGCGAGCTCCCTTGGGCAAGCATCTCCGAGCTCGATCTCAAGCTCCCGCCGCCGAGCTGGTCTTGGCGCATCGTCGAGCTCATGCGCGAGGCTCACCCCGACAGCGAGCTCTACTGGCTCATGGGTGTGGATCAGTGGGAGCTCCTCCATCGCTGGGCGCGCTACGACTATCTGCGCGAGCAGCTGACCTTTCTCGTCTACCATAGGCAAAAAGCCCCGCTCCCGCGCGAGCACACCCGAGCCATTTTCCTTGAGGGGGACCACCCTGCCTCCTCCTCCCAGCTGCGCGACTGCTTCCAGAGCGACAAGCCCGTCCCCGAGGGATGGATGGATGAGGCGAGCCTCGCCCTTGCACGCAGCTATCTATCACCCCCCTTTCAAGCACCATGACCTACCTTGAGCATTTCAGACTGGCGAGCCTTGAGCAAGAAGGCGCTTTTTTCATGCAGAAGCATGCGAGCTACCACGAGAGTTTTTACCCCTTTGGGCTCTTTCCGAGAAAGGAGCTTGAGCATCTGAGCTTCTCCCCCATCACCGTCTTTTGTGGAGGCAATGGCAGCGGTAAGACCAGCGCACTCAACATCATCGCGGAATACCTTGAGCTCAAGCGCAACACGCTCTTCAACCAGACCGAGTTCTTCCCCAGCTACGTCGATTTCTGCTCGGCGCGCGTCAGCGAGGAAGAATACGACCAAGGCGAGATCATCACCAGCGACGATGTCTTTGACTACGTGCTCAACCTACGCAGCATCAACGAAGGCGTGACACGCAGCCGCAACAACCTCGCGCGCGAGTACACGAAGATGCGCTACAATAAATTTGACAAGCTACGCTCGCTTGCCGACTACGAAGATCTCAAGAAATCCAATGCCAGCAAGGGCAACACCCTCTCCCAGTACGTGCGCGGGCGCAGCGTGTCCGCGGTGCGCGAGTGTTCGAATGGCGAGAGTGCCTTTCGCTACTTTGTCGAGAAATTCCAAGACAACGGGCTCTACCTCCTCGATGAGCCTGAGAACAGCCTCTCTCCTCGCCGTCAAATCGAGCTGGTGAAGCTCATCGAAGACAGCGTGCGCTACTTCAATTGCCAATTCATCATCGCCAGCCACTCCCCCTTCTTCCTCTCGCTCCAAGGGGCACGCATCTACGACTTCGACAGTGAGCCTGTGCGCACGCGTCCGTGGACGGAGCTGGAGACGGTGCGCGCGTACTACGACTTCTTTCGCGAGCGTGAGGGGGAGTTCTGAGCGAGCGACTCTCAACGCGCGAAACCCGCAATCCAGGTCATCTGCTCGGGCTCAAAGGGACTCATCGCCTCGCTGAGCCCCAGCGGGAAGAGGCTGTACGCGCCCACGCGCACGATCTCAGCCGAGCCCACGAGTAGATGACCGTAGGTGTCCCATAGCTTCACATACTCCAATGCTCCCTGTGCATCCGCATAGTGGACGATGACGTGAAAGAGTCTCTCATGCGCAGCCCCGTCCTTCTCAAAGGGCTTGATCGTCCACCACTGCATGCGTACACGGTCATCACTACACGTATGAGTAGAAAAGATCTCCATGGTCTCGTGAAATTTCTCCGTATCCTCGATGAGCCCCTCCATCGTCCAGATCACATCCCCGTGCTCGAGAGCCGCGTCTGCTGATGGCTCTTTGGTGAATCCCCCATAATCGCAGAAGTAGCAAGGCGCCAATGCCTCCAGCCTCTCGCGTATTGCCTCAGAGACATCCCCATAGACCGTGCAACGCTCAATCGTCGCGCAGCGGGCAAAATCCGCGGCGACCTCCTCCCATGAGTTGAGGTGCTTCAGGGCGGATTCCTCATCACGGTAGCAATCGAGATCGGCGTAGCCAGAGCCTGATGGATCCACACACCACCAATACAGCAGCGTGCCCGCCTCGCTGCGCGCTCGCATCACGAGCTCGGAGAGTACGTGGTTAAACTCCTCGTGATCGACGATCTTTCCCTCGATTTTCCAAATGACAGCTTGTTCTCGTTGTGTGGACATTCGTCTATTAGAAATCTACCAAGAGAATTAATCAACTAAATTATACGTCTACAAGCCTATGACACTAGCAATTAGATTATTCCATTGACAAATACTAATTCCTATGACATGCTCAACGCTCCATGCAGACATTTCTACTCAGCACGCTCAGTCTTGCCACTCTTGCCCTAGTCGCAACAAGCCTCGCCGATGAGCATCCCGCCTACGCGCCTCCCCAAAGAGAAGCCCCCCAAGGCTGGCGTTACGGTCTCCCACCCACCCTGATCATGCCTAGCTATATTCGTTATAGCACCCTGATACCAAGTGATGCACGACACGACGATTCCCGCTTTGGCATGCAGCAAGTGGAGATGGAGATCCCCTTGAGCGATCCGCGACAATCCGGCTATGGCAACTGGCTCTTCCTCGCCTCAATGAGCATCAGCTACACACACATTGATAGCTCTGAGCAGCTCACGCTCAACAATGACAGTCTCTGGCGCTTTTATGCCCCCATAGGCACGATGCTCCGACGCGAGAAGGATAGCTTTATCATCTTGGTCAGTCCCTCTCTCGCTTCTGATTTTGAGACGCTCGACGGCTCATTTTCCATGGGAGCTCTCTTCCTCTACACGCGCAATCACAGCAAGGAATTTAGCTACAGCGTCGGCGGTGGCTATTTCCCGAATTCCTTTCTCTTTGGCTTCGTTCCCTTTGTGAACTTCTCTTGGGATTTTGCGCCACAGTGGACGCTGGACATGGAGCGCACCACGCTTAATTTGAAATACAACCTCAGCGAAAAGCAAACTCTCAGCGCCTTCATGCGCTACGATGCCGAGTCTTGGACCATCCATACCGATCGTGGCTCACGCTTCTTTAGCGTCTCTAGCCTCATGGCAGGTCTGCGCTGGGAGTATAATATTGCCCCGCCCAAAGTGCCCAAGCGCCTCATCCGCATCGAGCTAGGCATGCCGCTCTACACGGACGTAGATATAGAATACCGTCACGGAGACCGCGATTCTGAGATTGATAGCCGCTACAAGCCGACGCTCTTTCTTTCGCTGGGGCTGGATATGAGATTTTAAACAGCACTATTTTTGCTCGCTTTGGCGCGTAAAAACTGCTATAGATAAGACAGGTACACAAACCACAATCCCACCATTATGGCTATTAAGTTATTCATCCCTGGGCCGACCATCGTGTCGGATGATATGTTGCAGGCAATGAGCGGTCCTATGATCGCGCACCGCTCCAAGCTCGCCTCGGAGATCCAGAAGCGTATCTCGGACAACATGCAGAAAGTTCTCTACACCCAAAATCGCATCCTCCTCTCCACCTCCTCGGGCTCGGGCCTCATGGAGGGCGCGATACGCAGCTGCACCGCCAAGCGCGCCGCCTGCTTTGCCATCGGTGCTTTTGGTAAGAAGTGGTACCAGATGGCTACTGCCAATGGCATCCCCGCCGACAAGATTGACAGCGTCGCGGGTCAGCCCACCACTCCTGAGATGGTCGATGCCGCCCTCTCCACGGGCAAATACGACCTCATCACGGTCACGCACAACGAGACCTCCACAGGTGTTCAGAACCCCGTCGAGGAGATCGCCGAGGTCATGAAGAAGTACCCCGATGTCATCTGGTGTGTCGACGCTGTCTCCTCCGCCGCTGGCTCCAAGATCGACACGGACAAGCTCGGTATCGACATTCTCATCACGTCCACCCAAAAGGCTCTCGCCCTGCCCCCTGGCCTCGCGATCTGCGCGATGTCCCAAAAGGCCTACGAGCGCACCGCCGAGGTGCCCAACCGCGGTCTCTACTTCGACCTGCGCACGATCTGGGACTTCATCGACAAGAAGAATTACCAGTACACTTCCACGCCCAATCTCTCGCTCATGTACGCGCTCGACGCTCAGCTCCAGCACATCGTCGATGTCGAGGGTATTGAGAATCGCTTTGCCCGTCACGAGGAGATGGCCGCCTATGTCCGCGCATGGGCAGATGAGTACTTTGCAGTCTACTCGAATCGCGATCACCTCTCCAAGACGCTCACCGTCATCGACGCGCGTCCCAAGGGCAGCGGGGAGATGATCTCTGTGCCTGAGCTCAACGCGGCTCTTGCCGAGCGCAACATGCTGCTGGGTGGTGGCTATGGCGATCTCAAGGGCAAGACCTTCCGCATCGCCCACATGGGTGAGCTCACCATGCCTGACATGCACGAGATCACCAGTGCGGTCACCGAGGTGCTCAAGCTCTCTTAATCGTAGGATTCCCTCTTCTCAGGAGCTGCGCTTTTATGTAAGGCGCAGCTCTCTTTTAAAGCGCTCTAGCTCTGGCAATAGGCGAAGAACAACGGTCTGCGTACTTGATTAGCTAGAGCCCGTCAAGTCGCAATCTGGCATAAACG
>CAYJOV010000129.1:0-5205 GCA_964371905.1 uncultured Akkermansia sp.
CCCCCCCCCCCCCCCCCCCCCCCCCCCCCCCCCCCCCCCCCCCCCCCCCCTGGATTATTTGACCTGGCTTGATGCGATCCGCTTGCTTCTTGTTGAATCCGTTGAGCTTTTTGATATCATTCAGCTTCATGCCATGGCGCTTGGCGATTGCGCTCAGCGTGTCACCTGGACGAATGGTGTAGTCTGTTGACTTGACCTTGGGCTTGTCAGGGGTCTTGGCGGTAGGCTCGTCGACGGGCTCTTCTACAACGGCTACAGTCTCCTTGATCTCTGATGCTGGCTGAGGCTTAAGATCAGTTGGCATGTCTGTTTGCGTCTTCGTTGAAACGACGATTTGATAGGGATCCATTTCTAAGATGAGATCATCGTTGCTTTTTTGAGAATCTGTACTTGTTGAAGAGCTCGTATCTGGGTAGGCTTGGGCGTTCTCGCTAGGAGACTGAGTCGCGCTAGGTCTGGGGATGGTGATGCTTTGACCTACGTAGAGTTGCTCGTTGGTGGTGATGTGGCTATTGGCCTTGCGTAGATCTTGCTCGCTTATCTTGAATTCGCTGGCTATACTTTTGAAGCTATCGCCTGAGCGAGTTTTGTAGGAGCCGAGACGACTTTCCTCGCGGAGTTGATGGCTCGACTTGTTGGTCTTGCGTGCATCAATGATGGCGACGGGTGTGGTCTTGGAGGGGGGCAGGGTTCTATTGGACCTAGCGTTGTTTTTTGGAGCGGCAACGACGGCTGTGACTTCGCGTACTTGGGCATCAGAAGACTCGCTGACCTGTTCTTTATTCGGAGGGGCTGGCGTGGGCTTGACTGGGGCTGTGATCTCAGAGGTCTGGGCTGCTTGGGTGGCTTTGCGCCCCTCGGCTACCTTGGAGTCTGAGGAGGCCTTTGGCTGCTCTGTTGTCAATGGGGGAGGCGCTGTAACTGAGAATTCATGCTTTTTCTCGAACTCGGGCGCGCTGCCAGACTTCTCAAGCTGATCGTGCATGAGTACTCCACCTATAACGACAACGTGAAGGACGAGCAGACCGATGATGACGCGCACAACGGTACCGTTGTTCGTCTCATTCAGGGGCTGCGAGTGTGCGTAGAGTCGCTTGCGTTGGGGTTGCTGGGTGATGAAGTTTTTGAGAAAGTGGCGCTTTGTAGGCTTGTTGCGTTTGAACTGCGCCTGCTGGGCGGCGCGCTGGCGGGTGGTACGACGTGGGGGCATAATATCGAAGGGTGGGGTTTGGATAATCAGGAGCGTATGGCTTGATGGACAGCATCACGGAAGCATTGTCCGCGCGCTTCGTAGCCTGTGAATTGGTCGAAAGAAGAGGTGGCTGGGGAAAAGAGGACGACATCGCCCGACTCAACGAGGGTGAGGGCGCGTGCAACGCATTGCTCGATCGTCTCGTGCTTTTCGCTTGCACAGGCGGCACTCAGGCACGCGTGCAGGGGGCTAGCGATCTCTCCAAAGCAGAGGCAATGGCGTGCTTTTTGCTTGAGCAGCGGGATGAGTGGCGCGTAGTTGAGTCCTTTTTGCTTGCCTCCAGCGATGAGGATGATGGGGCGCGTCTGGGAGTGGATGGCGGCAGCCGTGGAGTGGAGATTGGTGCTCTTGGAGTCGTTGAGCCAGAGGATTCCCTTGTGCTCAGCGACCATTTCGCAGCGATGACAGGGTGGCGCAAAGCTCTTGATGGCGCGCTCGATCTGGCTCTCGCTGATGCCTAGCGGGCGGCAGGCGAGGAGTGCTGCCATGCTGTTCTCCGCGTTGTGGGATTGCTCCATACGGGTGTTTTTGAGACTGAGGCAGGGGCGTGTACCCTCATAGATGACGGAGTCCTTGTAGTGGAGTGTCGCCGTGCTCTCCAGCGAGCTAAAGGTCTCGATGCGCGGGGCGAGATCGCCGAGCTTTTCCTCAAGGCGCAGGATGGCGAGCTGATCGGGGCGCATGTTGTCAAAGATGCGCTTTTTGGCGTCAAAGTAGTCCTCTATTTTTTTGTAGCGATCCATGTGATCTGGCGCAAAATTGAGCCAGATGGCAATGTCAGGGCAGAATTGCTCAATGGTTTCCATCTGGAAGGAGGAGACCTCAAGGACGGCGATATTCTTTTCTGGATGCTGGAGGATCACCTCACTGAGCGGGATGCCAAAGTTCCCACAGGCGATGGCGGAGCGACCAGCGGAGAGTAGGATATGCTCGATGAGTGCTGTGGTCGTTGTCTTGCCATTGGTGCCGGTGATGGCGATGATCTGGCCCTCAAAATATCGGTACGCAAACTCTGTCTCCCCGAGCAAGGGCGCGTTCTTGGGCTCGCAGAATGCTGTGACCCACGCGTTGTTTGGCTCGACCCCAGGTGAGATGAGGACGAGGTCAGCAGCGTACAGGGCTGCATCCTCCGTCGTCGCGGCACTCACACAGGTGATTTCAGGATGTGTGTAGGTGGCCTTGGGCGAGGTGTCAAAGAGGCATACCTCTGCGGCACCCTTGGCGAGGGCGAGATTGGCGGCGGCTATGCCACTGCGACCGCAGCCTAGGACTGCAATGCGTTGTTGCGTGATATTCATATAGAGGTGATCTAAAAGTAGAACAAGGAGGGCAATGTAGGGGGGGGATTAGTATTGAATGGTGGCGGAGTACCAACCGAGTGTGCCGATGAGTGCGAAGAGCAGGCTGATGATCCAGAAGCGTATCGCGACCTGAGGCTCAGACCAGCCCTTCTTCTCAAAATGATGATGGATGGGAGCCATGAGCAGCAGGCGGCGTGGCTTGCCGTAGAGCTTGCGCGAGAGCTTGAACCACCCGCGCTGGAGCATGACGGAGCATGCCTCAATCACAAAGATACCCCCCATAATGACGAAGGTGAAGTGATTGCCCGTGCAGACGGCCAAGGTACCCAGCACGCCACCGAGGGCGAGTGAGCCTGTGTCACCCATAAAGATCTGCGCCGGTGAGGCGTTGAACCACAGAAAGCCGAGGCAGGCAAAGGTGATACTGGTGAGCATGATATTGAGCTCGGGTGAGTCGGTCACGATGGTGAGGAGGGCAGCGACGATGGCAACGCAGCCACTGGCGAGTCCATCGAGTCCATCCGTGAGGTTCACCGCATTGGAGGTGCCCACGATGGCGAGGATGGAGAGGGGGATGAACCAGAAGCCCACATCCCACCAGCCCCAGAAGGGGATGAGAATGCTCGTGATCCCCTCGACCTGATAGAAGAGGTAGACCGAGACGCCAATGGCGGTGACAGACTGAATGACGATTTTGACGATGCCGCTGACGCCATCCGTGCCCGACTGGGTGATCTTGGCGTAGTCGTCGAGAAAGCCCAGCCCCGCAGTCATGAGCAGGACAAAGAGGCAGCTATGCGTGGCGGGGTCACTCAGGTCGCCAAAGAGGAGCGTGGTCAGCGTGACGAGGCCGATGATCATGATGCCACCCATGGTGGGGGTGTTCTTCTTTTTTGCATGGTCTGGGGCATTCGCGCGCTCGTTCTGTTCGCGTATGGGCTGCTTTGCCTTTTCCTTGAGGAAGGCAATGAGGTAGGGCCCGACGAAGAGGCTGCCTAAGAAGGGAAGGAGGATGGCACAGAAAACGAGGATGCGCGTGGGGATGTCAAAGAATTGAGCGATCATGGATGGATGGGGGAGGGGGAAGAGGGGGGGAGCAGGGCGAGGAGTGACTGGAGGGTGTACTCCATATGCGCGGAGCGCGAGCCCTTGAACAGAAGGGCATCGCCTGCATGGCAGAGGGTGGCGAGGAGGCTAGCCGCCTCCTCATGGCTTGTGAAATGGTGTAGGGGCATGCCCTCCGCTCCCTCGTGGAGCGCGTGCATGTCCTCGCTGAGAGGTCCCACGGTGATGAGTAGCGCGTAGTCGCGTGCGCGGACGTGCTGACCGATCTCGCGGTGGATGGCAGGTCCGTGTGTGCCCAGCTCGCCAATCGCGCCGAGGATGGCGATGCGGCGCGTGGGCTCGCTCATGTCGGCGACGGTGTCGAGGGCGGCGCGCATGCTCTCGAGATTGGCATTGTAGCTATCGTCGATGAGAAAGAGACCGGCACGCTCAAGGCAGCTCAAGCGTCCCTGTGTGAGTGTCGAGAGGCTGAGCCCTGTGGCGATGTGCGTCAGATCGCAGCCCGCTTTCCATGCGGCGGCGGCGGCGAGTAGGCTGTTGCTGACCATGTGACGACCGGGTGTGGGGAGCTCGATGGCGATGCTGCCTAGTCCCTCAATGCAGAGCGTGTAGCTGCTGCCCTGCGCATGGTAGCGGATGTCCTGCGCCTGTAGGGGGCACTCGGGGCTGCCGACTGCAAGGCACTGCGCGGTGGTCTGTGTGGCTATCATGTCGGCGTATTCGTCCGCGGCGGGGTAGAAGAGCCAGCCTGAGGCCGGGAGGGCACGCGCGAGGGTGCACTTCTCCATGGCGATGGCGTCGCGTGAGCCGAGGTACTCGATATGAGCGGAGCCTATATGGGTGATGATGCCCATGTCGGGGCGCGTGATGTCGCAGAGGGGGGCGAGCTCACCGGCGTGATTCATGCCCATCTCCCAGACGGCGGCTTGCGTGCCCGCAGGGGTGGAGAGCACGCTGAGCGGGACTCCGATGTGGTTGTTGAGATTGCCCTTGGTGGCCTCGGCGGGGAAGGCCTGCTGGAGGATGCTCAGCAGCATGTCCTTGGTGCTCGTCTTGCCGCTGGAGCCTGTGAGCCCGATGACGCAGCGAGGCTCGAGCTCGTCGCGCCACCACAGGGCGAGGCTCTGGAGGGCGAGCAGCGTGTCGGCGACGCGAAGGACGCTGCAGCTGGGGGGGAGTGTACCCACGTCCTCGGAGACGATGACGGCGGCAGCTCCCTGTTCGGCTGCTTGGGCGGCAAAGCGATTGCCGTTGAATCGCTCTCCACTCAGCGCGATGAAGAGACAGCCCTCGCGCAGCTGGCGGGTGTCGGTGGTGACGCCCGAGCTGATCTCACGCGTACCACGGGCGACGAGGGTCGCGCCAGTGGCTGCACAGAGGGTGTCTAGGGGGATGCTCTTCATGGGGAAATTGCTTGGTTGTTAGAATGTAAAAGGCTTGCGAGGTGTTTGATCCTGATCGTCGTCGTCCGTGGGGCGATGACCGCGCTCGGGTCTTTCATCACGGTCGAAGCGTTCACCGCGCTCGGGTCTTTCACCACGCTCGAAGTGTCCACCGCGATCGGGTCTTTCGCCACGCTCGAAGCGT
>CAYJOV010000129.1:5305-6705 GCA_964371905.1 uncultured Akkermansia sp.
GGTCTTTCGCCACGCTCGAAGCGTCCACCGCGCTCAGGTCTTTCACCACGCTCGAAGCGTCCACCGCGCTCAGGTCTTTCGCCACGCTCGAAGTGTCCACCGCGCTCGAAGCGTCCACCGCGCTCTGGTCTTGCATCGCGGTCAAAGCCCGCGCCACGATCGCGAGGGGGGCGAGAGGGGGTGCTGATCCCCTCGGGATTTTGCTCGCGGTAGTAGGCGTGGATCGCGCCTATATCGGAGAAGTGGACAGTCTCCTCCGCAAAAATCTGGTAGTCCTCATGTCCCTTGCCACAGACGAGGAGTGCATCGCCGGGGCGCGTCAGCTCAAGGGCGGCATGGATGGCCTCGCGGCGATCGGTGATGCGCTGTTGCTTGGGCTTGGGGATGCCCTGCATGACGTCGTCTATGATGCTCTCGGGGTCTTCGGAGCGGGGGTTGTCGCTGGTGACGATGCAGATGTCGCTGTAGCGAGCGGCGGCCTCGCCCATGAGGGGACGCTTGGTCTTGTCGCGATCGCCCCCGCAGCCAAAGACGGTGATGAGGCGACCCGCGCGGCAGAGGCTGCGCATGGTCGAGCAGACGTTGTCTACCGCATCGGGGGTGTGTGCGTAGTCGACAAAGCTTTGCACGTTGTTGACACTGCTGACGAGCTCAAGGCGCCCCGGTACTTGGGGGCTATGGGCGACGGCCGCGATGGCGTCGCGCAGCGTGATGCCTGCGGCACTACAGCCTGCGATGGCGGCGAGGCTGTTGGATATATTAAAGTCTCCGATGAGAGGTGTGCGCACGAGGTACTGTCTGCCCTGATAGTGCAGCTCGAATTGGCTACCCTTCAGCGAGACAATGCTCGGTGTGGCGCGGTAGTCGGCGTCGTCTGCGAGCCCGAAGCTGCGCACGCGCATCAGTGGCGCGAGCTCCTCATAGAGGCGGCGACCATAGGAGTCATCGATGTTGATGACAGCTGTGGCCTTGCGCGCGCCGTGGGCGATCATGTCGTAGAAGAGCTGCTTTTTCGCCTCGTAGTATTCTTCCATGTCGCCATGGTAGTCGAGGTGGTCTTGGGTGAGATTCGTAAAGATACCGACGCTGAATTGCGTGCCCGCGCAGCGTTTCTGGCTCAGGGCATGCGAGGAGACCTCCATCGCGACGGCGCGGCAGCCATTCTCCACCATGGTGGCGAGTAGCTGTTGGAGCTGGTGGCTACCGGGGGTGGTGTTTTGGGCGGTCTGGCGCTTGTGTCCATCATCGGTGATGATGGTGCCGATGAGTCCTGCACGTCGCCATGAGGCGCGCATGATGTGATTGCAGAGGTAGCTGGTGGTGGTCTTCCCATTCGTCCCTGTCACGCCGAGCATGACGAGCTGCTTGCTGGGCTCACCGTGCCATTGGCTGACGAGCTC
>CAYJOV010000130.1:0-6636 GCA_964371905.1 uncultured Akkermansia sp.
ATGGGTGGGTGGCAGAGTGGTTGAATGCTGCGGTCTTGAAAACCGCCGAAGGCGTAAGCTTTCCGTGGGTTCGAATCCCACCCCACCCGTTAGAAAGAGCCCCGTGCGCGATGCGTGCAGGGCTCTTTTTCTGTAATGCAAATCCTATCTTCGCTATTCATCTCAATCAATCCAAACTCAGTGAATAGAATGCGCTTCGAGCATTAAGAGATTGATATACGTTTATAATTTTGATAATCTACTCCTAGATCTCTTATATAAACTGATTTATTTCTTATGAGGATAAAATTACATCGACAGTTAATGGCAGCCTTGCTAGCTGCTCTCATGGTATGCTCCAGCGCCTACGCAGCCGATGCGACGTGGACGCCCGACAGCATCAGTGGCGATCAGACCCTTACTGGAGGGGGGACAATTACGCTTGATGGCGCAGTCACCGTTGGAGACGTCACCTTCAGCGATAATGCGGATTATAGGATCGCTGGGAGCTCCTGGGAGGGCACTGGTGATATCATTAAGAACGGCACGGGGACCTTAACTATTGCTCACCTAGCCGATCTCAATACGTCAGGAAAATTGATCATCAATGAAGGCATGGTTGTTTTCGGTGGTACTAATACAGCCGATAATAATGCACCGACAATGGCCTTCTCAGAGATCCAAATCAATGCGGGTACGACATTCAAATACTGGGCGCGCTCGAAGGATGCTGCTGACGCATGGGGAGATGAGGGGGATCATCGAGCCACCAATATTGTGCTCAATGGAGGGACATGGTACCATCACGGCATGGGCTATGGTTCTGTGGCTTATTTTAATGAGCTCCGTGTGACGGCCGATAGCTCCTTTGCGGGGTATTGGGATGGCAATTATTCTTTTGCGAAGCTCACAGGATCAGGAAATCTCGCAGCGAATGTGGGCGTAGGGCCGGTCAAATTTGAGATCACAGAGATAGAAAATTATGGCGGGACTCTCACCGCTGGGGCTGCAGCAGATACCTTCATCATCTCCAAGGTAAAACAAGCCGCGGGCTACCAAGGTACGCTGAGCACACAAGAAGCGGTGACAGCGAATCATTTTGAGATGACAGGTGCGGGATCTCTGACGATCACGAACAGCCTCAACTTCACAGGACTGGGAGCCTCAATTATGGGTGGCACCTTGAATCTGCAAGGTGGATTCACAGGGGATGTCGGTCTGACATTGGGCTCTGCCGATGGCAATGTAGGCAAGCTGGTGACGGGTTTTTCCCATGTGAATAATTATGCTGGCGATATGATCCTAAACGGCGGTGCGCTCGAGCTGACAGGTCAGAATACCTCCATCACCAAAAAAATCACCATCGGCGATCAGGGCGGTGAAATAATCAGCTCGGCATCCGGTGATCTCATCTTTGAGAATATATTTAGCTTTACTGCCGCGGGCACGCTCGATTTTGGGAGCAAGAATGTGGATTTGAGCAAATCTATCATTGATCTCTCGCATATTGCTGCGGATGGGAGCACCCACACTCTCTTTACCACTGAGGGCACTCTTACTGGGGGATACGACGTTTTTGGTCTCTCGGGACGCTCAGATTACGACCTTGTGGAGAATGCAAATAGCATTACCTTCACCCTGCGCCACCAAGAAGCGGCTCAAAATCTCTCGTGGAGTACGGGAGCTGTGACGTGGCAGAATGAGGGTGCGAATGAGTGGGAAACGGGGGCTTCTGATAAGAAATTCTATCAAGATGACCGCGTGACCTTCGGCAGCGCGGGAGATAGCCCTGCCGCCGCAGCCAACGAGGTGACTCTCGTGGGTGCTGTCACTCCGGGGGCGGTGACTCTGGTCGGTAGCCAAGACTGGACACTCGCGGGGGATGGCTCGATCACGGGTGCTACATCTCTGCAACACAATGGCACAGGTGTACTAAGCATCAATACGAATAATAGCTATCAAGGGGGCACTCACCTGAGCTCATCGGGGACTCTGGTCATCGGGGCAGAGAAGGCCTTGGGTGAGGGTGCGTTGACGCTTTCGGGGTCGGCAACTGTGAAGGTCGCGGCAGGTGTGAAGGCCTCGATCAATGCAAACGGCATTGCTGCGTCCACCAATTACTCAGGTGATAACTTCTATATCCGCAGCACGGAGGGATACACCATTGAGCTGGGTGATGGAAGCACGCTCTCGGACAATGTACGTCTGGCTCTGGGGAGTGGTACGACGACGATCAAGACGAGTGCGGTAGGTGATACAGGTACTTATGAAATTGACAGTTTTGTGCTCTCTTCTGAAAATAGTGTTACCAATCTAGAGATCCAAGCTGGTGCTACTCTCAAGATCACTGGCACGCATCTTTCTGTTCATGGTTCTTCTGAGAATAATACTTGGGGCTCATTTATGCTCTCTGAGTGGAATAGAAGTAACGTTGTGAATGTCTATGGTGTCCTTGATTCCGCTGCGGGGATTTCGAACCGCGATAGCGGTAGCGCGGTTCTTAATGTCAAGACGGGCGGTGAGCTCATCTTGCGCCGAGGCTTGGCCTCCGTCTCCAACAGTAAGACGGCACCCACGCTGAATGTCGAGGGCACACTGACGCTCTTTGACAAAAACACAGATGGTGCAGTAGGCAATCTACGTGACCTCACGGTGAATATCAAGGCAGGAGCGACGATCAATGCGGGCGAGGCGGGGATAACCACCATTTCTGACTCGCTCAACTACGCTGGCGAGGGTGTCATCAACTTCAAGGTTGCCGATAGTGGGCAAACACTCGTGCTGAATCACGATGTCACGCTCCATACAGCGGCTCTGTCGGGTGATGGTGAGGTCAATATTGCCAGAAGCTTCACAGCAAACACGCTCAACGCGGAAAAGGGATTTAGCATCGCCGCCACAGGGGAGCTCACCGTCTCGGATACACTCAAAGTGGGGGATCTTTCCTTTGCCCGCGCTAATGAGTCTCAAGCCTTGCAATTGAGCTCCCGAGATGGGGTCAATGCTGCCACGGTGAGTCAATCAGCCGTCACCAGATCCTCTACTGCCCAGACTGATTTGGACAACGTGCATATGAACAACCTGCTTGCAGAAAATTGGAAGAATGCAAAGCTCACTAATTCGAAGCTTGAAAGCTCCACGATAAACGCAAGTAGCTTTGTGGTCCAGGGTAGCTCCGAATTGGCCGACACGACGGTGACTTCTACGAGCTTCCAGATGGACGCGGCAACACTCACTGTATCGGGATCATCCAATCAGTGGGACTCGGTGAGTCTGACCGATGGAGCTCTCGTCGTAGCCGATGCGAGCAGCGTCACGCTCACGGGGACAACGGTATTCAACAAGACGAATGTGTCTCTTCAGGGCACAGGGGCAATCGTGGCAGAGGCTGGTAGTACCCTAGAGCTCGCTGGTGCATCCCTCACGACTCTCGACAGCATCACCTACAATGATAAGGCATCGAACACTCTCGTTCTAAGAGATATGAGCCTATCTGGGTCTATTGATGGCTCTGCGATCAAGCAGCCTATTGATACACTGGAGGGGGGACAGATCGAGATGTCGCTGCTCAAGGTCACCTTTGATCCTTCCTTGGAGGGTTTTCAGTCTGTCATGTTTAAGGGGGATCTCACCCTCACTCTGACAATTGATAGCTCGCAGGATGGTTGGGATGCGATGCTGGCCGATGGCGGCGTTGCCTTTGACTTCGGTACGGGGGATTTGAGCACCATGTCGTATGAAAATGCCCACTTTATTGTGCAGGATCTGGGGGGGACTCAGCTGTGGACTGGCACAGCTCTTGGGCGAGATGGTACATCTATAGCCTATATCCCAGAGCCTAGCAGCGCGACTCTGAGCCTGCTTGCTCTGGCAGGTCTAGCTGCTCGCCGTCGCCGCAAGCGCGCCTGATGAGATTATATAAAAAAGCCCTGAGCTCGTTGGAGTTCGGGGCTTTTTTGTGCGTCTGAATGAGCAAAAGCTGCTTAGTCTTCCTCGCGTTGGATTTTGCTTTCTCGTGCCATGAGGTAGGTGACGAGGGTGTCGCGTAGTCTCGCCTCGGCTGGGGTGATGGCTCGCGTGTAGGTGCTGTAGATTTCTCCTGAGCTCATGGTGACTCTCTGCGCCAACCTGATGTTGATATTTTTATTGATGCTGATTCCTATGTAGGCTCGATTGACTTCATAGGGCCAGAGGATGAACTCTTTGGTGCCTATTTCCTTGTTGTACTCGTGGCTGAGCTCACGGAGCTGCTGGATGATGTCGTCTTGATGTGCCTTGGGGAGCTCGATCAAGGGGTAGAGTTGGTAGCCACTGGAGAGACTCCAGCTTTTGGGGAGGCTATCGGGGTAGTTATTCCATGTTGCGCTCAAGATGATGGTGTCGCGCTGGGCTAGCAGCTCGTCGCTGAGGCGATAGCTCGTCGCCGCGCGTTGGGAAAAGTAGTGCGCGGGATTGAGCGGATTACATGAGCTCAAGGCGGCGAGGAGGAGGGCGAGAGCGAGGTGATGTTTCATATGGGCCGCGGGGTGGAGAGGGGACTGAGCCGCCCCCTGCTCCTTGTGGGGTGATGAGGAGACAATCAGCTCTGGATGGCGCTGACGATGGCATCTCCCATGCCTGCTGTGCCGACGGGGATCTCGCCCTGCGCTCCGCGTGCGAGGTCTCCCGTGCGGTAGCCTGCGGCGATGACGCGACGCACGGCGGCATCAATGGCATCGGCGGCCTCACTCTCCATGCAGGAGTAGCGCAGCATCATGGAGAGGGAGAGGATCTGGGCGATGGGGTTGGCTATGCCTTGACCAGCGATGTCGGGGGCTGAGCCGCCCGAGGGCTCGTACATGCCAAAGAAGCTCTTCTCGGTCTTGCCCTGACTCAGCGACGCGCTGGGGAGCATGCCGAGCGATCCGCAGATGATGGCCATCTCGTCGGAGAGGATGTCGCCAAAGGTGTTTTCTGTCACCATGACGTCGAAGGCCTGAGGATTGCGCACGAGCTGCATGGCGGCATTGTCCACGTACATGTGGGTGAGCTCGACATCGGGGTATTGGGGGGCGATCTCTTCCATGGTGTCGCGCCACATGATGGAGGAGGAGAGGACATTGGCCTTGTCGACGCTGCACAGACGCTTGTCGCGTCCCTGCGCTGCTTGGAAGGCGACGTGAGCGATGCGCTCAACCTCGCTCTTGCGGTAGATGAGCGTGTCGATGCCGATGATCTCGCCGTCGCGCTCGCCGTAGAACTTGGGCTCGCCAAAGTACATGCCCCCAGTGAGCTCGCGGACGCAGAGGATGTCAAAGCCGCCCTTGATGAGCTCATTCTTGACGGGGGAGGCATCGACGAGCTCGGCCATGCAGATGCCGGGGCGGAGGTTGGCGTAGAGGGAGAAGTGCTTGCGCAGGGGGAGGAGTGCTCCGCGCTCGGGGCGTTCGTCGGCGGGGAGCTTGTCCCACTTGGGCCCGCCTACGGAGCCAAAGAGGATGGCATCAGCCTGCTCGCAGGCTTGCAGGGTCTCATCGGGGAGGGCCTTGCCGCAGTGATCGATGGCGGCTCCCCCTACATAGCAGGAGTGCAGCTCGGTGGCAAAGTTGTACTTCTCCTCGACAGCGGCGAGCACCTTGAGGGCTTGGTCCATGACCTCGGGTCCTATACCGTCACCTGCGAGGACGGCTATGTTGTATGTCTTCATGTAGGTGCATGATAGCGCAGCGGGCGAGTCCTTGTCAAGCATGGGTCGGCGTGCCAAGCAAAACAACACAGCCTCATGCGGGGAGGCTGTGTTGCTCGCTAGCTTGACTGCGTGGGGGCGCAGGGGGCTTATTTGTAAGATTTCATCAGACGCTTGATGTAGCGCTGCATCTCGGGGAGGTTTTCGCGTATGCTCTTGGCGAGCGCGATCTGGTTGCGTGCGCGGATGAGGTTGTGATCGGGCGTGTCGCAGCGGAAGTACTTGTCCCCATCGAGGTAGTCGGTGAGGAAGCGTATGCCGATCTCTGACGTGATGAGCCAGCCGGAGAAGGCGAGTAGCTCGACTTCCTTCTCCGTGAGGAAGCAGTGTGTCGCATCCAAGAAGCCCTCCGCGAGCGACTCAAAGAGGGAGAACTCCATGACGACCTTGCTGAGATCCTCCTCATCCTCCTCGGCGCGGCAGGTCGCCGTGCGTACCATGTCGCCAAAGTCATAGTGGGCAAGCCCTGGCATGACGGTGTCGAGGTCAATCACGCAGACGGCCTCATCGGTCTCGGCGTCGAGCATGACATTGTTGATCTTGGTGTCATTGTGCGTGATGCGCGTGGGGAGCTCGCCTGTGGCTTGGAGGTCGGTGAGCTTGCTGTAGTCGCTAGCGTGTTGGGCGAGGGCGGCGAGCTCGGCGAGGCAGTCTGCCTTGCGCCCGACGGCATCGCGCTCGACGCTGGCGAGGAGGGCTTCATAGCGCTTGGGGGTGTTGTGGAAGTCGGCGATACACTCGCGTATGTCCTCGGGGTTCATGTCAGAGATGAGACCTTGGAAGGCTCCGAAGGCGTAGCCTGCTTGGTAGGCTTGGCGGGTGTTTTCGACCACATCGTAGGTGTGGGTGCCGTCAATGTTGTTGTAGCAGCGCCAGAGTCCGCCTTCTTCGGGGAGCTCGATGTAGTTGCGCCCGCCGCGTGCGGGGTAGAG
>CAYJOV010000131.1:0-6556 GCA_964371905.1 uncultured Akkermansia sp.
ATACATCTCTGCCACCTCCCTACACCTCCTCTACGGCAGCTCAGCCGCGCTTGTGGCTACTGGGATAGGCTGGATACGCTACGGCAGCAGTGACGACGAAGAAGACATTGCAATTTGGAAAGAGGCCCTTGCCTTCGGTGTGAAAGTCGCCTCATCTGACCTTTCAGCTACCCCCATTGTAGGCGAACTCGTCACAGGAATCACCAGTAAAATCACAGGAGAATGGAACAACTCTCGCCCTCTATACGAAATGTTTTTCGATCCAGATGGCATATGCAATAATGCCGCTCGCCTCATCACAGGCGAGAAGAGAAAGCGAGACATGACCGCTCATGACTACGTCAACACGAGCCAAGGCTTCATACGCGCCTTTGGGGCTTTCTCAGGAATCTTCCTCAACAACAAAGGCGGCTCAGCAGGTGCTGCCATACTCGACCTTGCCACCGCCGCCAACCAAACCCGCACCGTCAGCGACATCATCAAGAAGCTCCGCGAACTCGCCGAGTAATCATCTGAGAAGTGGTGTGTGCAGCAATTGCACGCGCCACTTCTTGTAAGGTTCTTGTAAAGTTCTTGTAAGATACCAGCACTTTACAAGAACTCAACCCCGACTTAACGGACAACTAACCCCGACTTAACGCCCTTAAGTCGGTCTTAAGTCGGGGTTATTTTTCCACTAAGTCGGTCTTAACAAAGAAAAAAATCATGTACCCCAGACCTCCTAATATGGGGTACATAGCAAGGGGTCACACAAGGCAAAAATGATTGAATAATAGCAATATCAATCCTACAACTGGTAGTAAAAACAAGAAAACATAGGGCTTCACTGGAAACGGTGAAGCCTTTATCTTTGCCCTGTTACGTGATTTAGGATTGCATAGATTGTTATAAAAAAGTATCCCCAGCGGTGATACATGCAGGGGATACAGGGATACAAATAGCTCAAAAAAGTGACCAGCATGCCAAGCATAAGGAGCACCTCATGGCGAGGGTAGCAAGCTATCCTCTGACCTTGTGCCCCTACGCGCCAAAGGTGTTATTGCACCAAGTGACGAAGAATTAAAAGAGCCTGATGGGTCATTGGAAGATAGAAGCAATGAATCCGCTTCCGCTCATACCCCTCATCAGGCTCAAGATCACAATACCACACCGAGCGCGGATGTCAAGAGGAGAGCAATGAACCTCACCTCGAGCTACGCACCTGATTCATTCGGTGGCTTAAAGCAAGTGAGAGCTGCGCTCGAATACGCTATAGCCCGACTAGCAGGAGAAATCAAGCCAAAAAAAGAGCCCAATGGGTCGTTGAACCCGAAAGCAATCAAACAAAGCAATCAGAATTCCCAGCATTGGACTCAGGAAGATGATACCACATCTAGCGCGGATGACAAGAGGAAAGCGTTGAACCTCGCCCAAAGCTATGCACCTCAGTCATTCGGTAGCTTGTCTGAAGTGGGAGCCGCGCTTGAATACGCTTTAGCACGACTAGCAGGAGAAATCAAGCAAAAAAAGAGCCCAATGGGTCACTGGTAGAAAGAAGCAATGAATCAGCTTCTGCTCATACCCCTCATCAGGCTCGGGATGATGATAGCACATCGAGCGCATCGAGCGCAGATAGCAAGCCTAGCTTCTTGCGCGCTCAGTTGGAAGTCTCGTCAAATCTAAGAAGTATGAGCAAGTGAAGAAGGGCATTAGGCACAAAGACAACCTAGAGACATCAGGCAAAAAGAACATTCACTTCTTCAAGAATCTCGATGACGACCGCGTGCATCAAGTGTACTTTGTCCTCCAACGCTGCAAAAATAAACCGCCCAGACTGAAATTAAAAACAGCATGGGCGGAGTTGCTACGCTCAGGGATCACACCTGAGATGATATCTCTTATAGAGAGGGGGCCTTAGTACCCAATATAGCGAGAATAATGTGACAAAGATCCCTCAAGGAGTCAAGAAAATTTACCCAAAGAATCCGTCAAATTTCAAAAAATGATCCCAAAAAACGTTTAATCCAACGCATGCAATCAACCCAGAAGATAGAGCATACTCTATGTGCCCCTATCAATATCAGAAGAGCAAAATAGATCTTTATCTTATGATCTTAACGCAGAGACGCAACTGAACGTAATGGATGAAAAAAGCATCAACACCTGCTTGCGACATTCCCGTATACCAAATACGGTGTTAGCGAGCGGCGAAGATGCTCTGAGAGGGTAGAGAGCAGCACAGGTACTCTGCTGTCAAATTTTATCGAGTGAATCACAAAAAATCGCATTTCAACATTACAGGTCAATAGCCAACAAACCTTATAAAGCTACACCTTACTACCCTTTTCAGTCTAGATAGTTATAAGGAGCGTTGACACGAGTTTGCGCCTTGCCCGTATACCAAATACGGGGGCCGCCCTCAGTGAAAACGCTCCTGCGAGGAGGCTACAGTATGCTTTCTCAGCTGTCAAGTTTTATTGACGGCGCCGCCAAAGAGAGATGATCTATAAAATTCAAACTGAAAATGTAGTAGCAATAAATGAAAGTGAGCTTGGGGAAAAATACAGCGCAACTCATTCAAATGAATAAGCGCAACTGACCAACCAAGCTCAGAATAATGATACTACATTGAGTAAAAATGTCAAACCTACATCCTGAGATCCCGTACGAACTCAACGCCACGCAACCCCAAGGGAAGAGGCAAGGAAAATACAGATTGTGAAGCTTTTGTAATAAGACAAACAATCAAAAAGGCGACAGCAGTCGAGGTGTGGAAAAAAATGAACCTGATGTTAAAGCGAAGCGGGCGACTCTCAAGAGGTCAATCCACGTACACATAATCAGGCTCATGAGAATAATGGGCACATCCGATGCAGACGTCAAGCCTAGATTCTCTTTTCGCGCAGATAAAAGAGAACCGCGCAGACTGCAATGAGAAACAGCAGGCGGGCAGAGTCGCTACGCTCTGGGCTCTCACCTGAGATGATATCGCTCAAGGAGTCAAGAAATTCCATTGGCTACAGCGTTGACTTCAATTGTGTTCTTCGCTATCATCATCGCCATGGCTATTGAAACATTTTATGACCATCATCCCGCTATTGAGGAGACCGCCTTTGTCGCAGCCAGTGCTGACCTGATTGGGCAGGTGAGTGTCGGGAAGGACGCATCTATCTGGTACAACACAACGCTGCGTGGAGACATCAATTTTATCTCAGTTGGCGAGGGTTCTAATATCCAAGACAATTCCTGTCTGCATGTGGCTGACGATTTTGGTTGCGAGGTGGGGGACTATGTGACGGTGGGGCATAGCGTCACGCTGCATGCCTGCAAGGTGGAGGATAAGTGTCTGATCGGCATGGGTGCCATTGTGCTCGATGGTGCTGTCATCGGGCATGGCTCTATTGTGGGTGCTCATGCGCTGGTGACGAAGGGGACGATCATCCCTCCTCACAGTCTCGTGCTAGGCTCTCCTGCCAAGGTCGTTAAGCAGCTGGATGAGGCGACCGAGGAGGCGAATTACCAACACGCTCTCAAGTATGTCAAGGTGGCGAAGCTCTTTCGTCTGCGCCCCACTGTCTAGACATCATGTGATTTGTTAAAAAAACGACTATCAGAGTAATCATAGATGCTTCACTGGAAACGGTGAAGCATTTTTTAGGGCTGTAATGAAGGAGGAGAAAATGCCGTAGCTACGGGCGAAAAGGTAGCTCTATCTTATTGTGGATTGAGTATGTTAGCCTTACGATACACACCGTCTTTCGTTTTTATGGGACGCGAGGCGATTTAACAAGAAACTCACCCTACATACATGAACGCCCTACGCGAATCCACCCTGCTCAAGCTCTGCCTCCTGTGCACGACAATCCACCTCAGTCTTTCCCCGCTCAGCTATGCGGACTCTGACTCCAGCACCGAGGGCATCAGTCTGCACGTAGATAGCCTCAGTGATCACTCCTCAGACGAGGAGAGAATGAGTATCAAGGCCACAGAATTGCCGCATGCGATTCTCGCTGATAATGTCATTCTCTGCAATGAGCTACAAGCACTCTATCCCGTGCTCCATTTTGGAGAGCTCGAGGCAGAGGAGAAAGGCGCTCATGTCTACTACAGTGTCTTATCCGACCTTGATATCAACTCCATCATCTCTCAGACTGGTCTGCATGTCGAGCGAAGCACCGTGGGCAACCTCCAGCTGGATTCTGTCAAGACAGAGATACAAGGCATCCATGTGCAATACAGTGACGTAGGTATCATCGAGGGCGACCACATCTCGGCAGTCGGAAATATAGAGCCGGTCTCAGCTCTCTTCATCAAGTCAGAAAATCATAACGTCGGCTTCGATGCCAAGATGAAAACGGCTGATACCAGCTATGAGGGAAAAATCACCATCGACATGCACGCCACCTCAGATACTCATGCGGCACATGGTGTGAACATCGAGGCCTCTAATGCGGAGGTGGGCGCACTACGCGGTGAGGTCGAGATCTATGCGCGTGGCGCGACTCAGAATCAGGGATTTGCGTGGAAGGATGGTAATAGTCAAAATTTCATGAGAATCCTTGACGATAATGATGAGGGCACACGCGTCTCCACCTATGGGAATGTGATTAGCGGCGGTGTACACGTGGACGAGGACAGCTACATGAAGATGGTGGACATAGGACAATCGACAAAGATCGACAAGTATGAGATTCTAGGACAGCTTGATATCGTCATGAGCCGCGATATAGGAGCGGATCAATTCCAGACTGCACATCAGAGCATGCAAGGCTCGGATAATATCCGTGTCTTTGGCGGTGCTTTTGATCTCGAAAACCAAACAACCATCAATATAGGTGATCTAGAGGAGTTTCACTCTGGAGATTGCACAGAGCATAAGATCAAGACGGATGAAAATCACACTCTCGTCTATCACTCGAATGAGGGCAATGAAATGATCTTGAGCTTTGATGTGAATAGCAAGAAGGGCGTGCAAATCAGCAGTGTCGAGCAGGAGGCGCAGCCCTCGGCGAACTCACTGGGCTGGGATCTCGATCTCACGATGAATCCCGATGATGCCTTCATGATGTCGGTGTACGTGGGCGATATCTTCCAAGGACTCGACACGGATGAGTACATGCTCTACCATCTCGATGATGAGGGGAATCGCATCAATCTGGATGCCTCGCACGTGAGCTACTTTGAAAAAGAGGGCTTACTGAATTTCTCCGTGGAGCACGAGGACACCAACAATGGCGCGATCAGCGGACCCATCATGTTTGAGGCACTCGCCATTCCTGAGCCTAGCTCTACTATCCTTTCTCTCGTAGGCCTGCTTAGCATCTGCGGCTACCGTCGCCGTCGCGTCGAGCGCATCTTGTGATAGTGCGCGCTGGCGTGCGGCCTTCTCTGTGGGAGGCAGAGGAGGAGGAGATTTTCAGCACCATTTAAACAATAACATTCAATACACTACTACTCTAGCGCGGCTTCGTTCTTGACAGAGAATGCGAGCTTGTGCTAGAGTAGTAGTCTATTATGACTTGGGAAGGTATTATCACGATGCTCATTGCTGTCGGTCTCGTTTGGGGCTTTTTCTTATTGTGTATGTATAAACTGCTCACTAGGAATAAGCATAGCTAACCCCCTACCCCACCTTCTCTCTGATGAACAAATCAAAAGCTCGCGAACAGTGGACCTCCAACCTCGGCGTCATGCTCGCTGTCGCGGGTAGTGCCGTCGGCTTTGGCAACTTCCTACGCTTCCCCGGCCTCGCGGCAGAATACGGTGGAGGCGCCTTCATGATCGCCTACCTCATCGCCTTCGTCGTCCTCGGCATCCCGCTGTGCTGGATCGAGTGGGCACTAGGGCGCGCCTCGGGGCGGCTCGGCGGGCATAGTCCTGTCTCGATGTTTCTGCTGCTCTCGCGCTCGCACGCGTGGAAGTATGTCGGCATCTTTATGCTCATCATCCCGCTGACCATCTCCATGTACTACCTCTACTTGGAGGGCTGGACGCTGGGCTATTTCTATCATACGCTCGTCGGGGATTTGCAGCTGGGGGAGTCGCAGCAGTACGGTGCGTTTTTTGCTCAGTTCACCGGGCTGGCGGAGGATGGCGCGGCCTTTAATCTGGGGCTGAGCTGGGTGATGGTCTTTACGGTCATTGCTCTCTTTGCGAATTTTATCATTCTCTATCGCGGGGTGAACAAGGGCATCGAGTGGTTTAGCAAGTGGAGCATGCCCGCTCTCCTCGTCCTCTCGGTGGTCATGCTCGTGCGCGTGCTGACACTGGACGCGCCTGATCCCAATCATCCTGAGCGCAATATCAATGAGGGCCTCGGCTATATGTGGAATCCCAATAAAACGATGCTCGTCGTCGAGGGCAAGACCGTCGAGATGCTCCCCGCGCAGGCCTCGGCAGCCCAGCAAGAGGCTCTCGTGCAGCGTGTTGAGGCGCAGCATGCGGGCAAGACGGTGGAGAGGCAGCAGGTGACGCTCATCGAGGGCTTGATGAATCCCGAGCTGTGGCTGGCAGCGGCCTCGCAGATCTTTTTCTCCCTCTCGGTGGGCTTTGGCACGATCAGCACCTACGCGAGCTA
>CAYJOV010000132.1:0-6383 GCA_964371905.1 uncultured Akkermansia sp.
CTGACGGAGCGCCGAATAATTGTGATAGTTTTAGTTTACCAAGACAAAAACAACAAACACCAATATGCCAATCGCGGTTTCAGGCTTTTTCCAAGCGGAGATCGAGAGCGTCAAGGCGAGATTCGTCGACTGATCTGAACAGCATCATCTCAACAGCCCCCCTGCGAGTAAAGACTCTCAGCATGTTTATTCGTTGCGCTAGTCGCGTTTAAAAACCCAGATGAAGAACCAGATAGCGGCAAGGACTCCGAATAGCCAAGAGTGACTGAACAAACGCCCCTTGAACGAATACCACGCTCTGGCATACCACGGAAGCGAGTGATACCTCTTCTTCTCCGCAGCCGTCAAAGGTCTTGACGTATGATAGCCTCTATAGCCATACCACAAAGACGAGCCCGATGATCCGAACAAGCCTCCAGAACTACGACTACCGCCACGACCACCACCACTCGCGATCACGGTCATAGCGGGCGATGAGGCAAGCGAAAGAGTCGCTGAGGGAGAAGTCGCTACTATAGCACTCTGCGCATGCGCGGGAGCAAGGAGGAGGAATACAAGAAGGAAGAATCGTAGCATGATGAGGCGCGAGGTGGCTTCAGGTCTAATTATACCTCGCCTCCTGTCAAGCGGGTGCATCGTCGCTGAGCGCGCTTTCAGGCTTTTTTCTGACAAAGGAGGCCCAGACGTAGCGCGTGAAGATGACCTTGATCGATGCGGTGAGTGGGACAGCGATGAGCGCGCCGACGATGCCGCCAAAGACCATGCCCCAGAAGATGACGGAGAACATAATCGTGAGGTCGTGCATGCCGACCTGATTGCCGAGGATGCGTGGTTGGATCACCCAGCCGTCGAATTGGCTCACAGCAATGAAGATCACCCCCACCGCAATCACATAGGCGGGATCTCCCCAAGTAAACCATGCGATGAGGAGTGCAGGAACACTCGTAAGAATCATGCCAATATAGGGGATGATACCGATGAGAGCCGCGGCTACTCCTATGGTGACGGCGTAGGGCAGCCCGAGGATGAGCAGCGCACAGCAGAGCATCGCGCCGTCAATGACGCTCACGAGCATCTGCCCGCGTACGAAGGCGATGACATAGCCATTGATCTGCTGGATGGTCTCGACAAGCTCATGGCGGAAGTAGGAGCGACGCAGCGGGAGAATGGTGTGCCAATTCTTACTGATGCGCTCGCTCTCAAGGAGAAAGTAGAAGAGAAAGACAGGGACGAGGACAAAGCCGATCACAAAGCTCAGCGTCCCCGTCAGGGCACGTGTGCCGGCGGTCAAGTAGCCCCATGCCTTGATGACCATGAAATTACTATGATGGTTGAGCAGGGCGAGCACCTTGGCTTGGTAGTCAGCCTCGGGGATGGCGTCGAGCTCAGCGACACCATCAAGGTCATTTTTCTCGAGTCTCTCTTTTGCTGCCTTGTCGATGAGGACATCCACAGAGCTCTGAATGAAGGGCTTGGAGAGCAGATCTTGCGCTGTGGCGATGGTGCTCTTGTAGATCTCCTCGCGGTTGTCGATGAGCTCACCTGTCTGCTGCGCGAGCGGGGGGATGATGGTTGCGAGCAGGGAGGCGAGCAGGACAAAGGCGGAGAAGAGCACGATGAGCACGGAGCCGAGGCGATTCTTGACCTTCTTTTGGACGAGGACGACGAGGGGGAAGAGCAGGTAGGCGAGGATGCCCGCCACGATGATGGGCAGCAGCACCGCCTCCAGCTCGACAAAGAGGTAGCCGAGCCCAATGACCACCGCGCAGATGAGCGCGATGATAACGGCTATCGCCACGCCACTGAGTGCCGCCCAGCAGACCTGACGTTGAAAGAGCGTGGGGAGCTCGACGGGCTTGCTGTTCTCGTTAGAGTCTTCGGGAGGGCTGGTACTCATGGCGGGATGGAGGGTGGGTGAGGATTAGGGGCACTTCTTGAGCTGCTCCTTGGCCTCTTCATCGCCCTGATCGGCGAGGGAGCGGTAGAGGGAGCGAGCCTTCTCGACGTCCTTGCGCACGCCGTAGCCGTAGCGGTAGAGGGTGGCGAGATTGTAGCGACCCCAGACGGAGTTCGCCCCAGCGAGCTGGTGCGCCTTGTCGAGGATGGCTTTGCCTTCTTCGGGCGTGAGCTCGAGCTCGCTCAGCGCGGTCTTGTACTCGGGGGCGTAGCGGACGAGGGCGGGCGCGTAGCCGAGCTGCGCGGCTTTCATGTAGGCGGCGGCTGACTTCTCGATGTCTTGCTCGACGCCTGTGCCGAGCTCAAAGCAGATGGCGAGCTGGTAGAAGGCGCGGCCGTTTTCCGTATCTTCACGCGCGGCTTGGGCAAAGAACTGCGCTGCCTCCTTGGGCTGATCCTTGCCCATGAGGACAATACCCTTGAGCAGAGCCTGATCGGACGAGCTCAGCGAGCTGTCGATGCCCGCAAAGTGATCCTCGGGCTTGGGCTCGGGCGCGGGTACAGGCTCGACTGGCTTGGGCTTGGGGCGCTCCTTGAGACCATTCTTGTAGAGGAATTCGAGAGCCTCCTTCAGCGAATCCCAATTCGGAATATCTTTCCATTCCTCCTCGCTGCCCTTGTTGTTGGGCAGCTCGGTGCTACCCAGAGCCGTGCCATCGGGCACAGGGGTGAGCGTGTAGCCCACGTAGACGAGATTGGTCTTGAGATTGAGACGTAGGGTCATGGTGACACGCGTTCCATGAATATCGTAGATGTGCATGGCGGCGCGCTTGCCTTGGGTGAAATCTGGGCTCTTGCTGTAGCTAGGCGTGTTCTCGGAGCGTGGCTCCGTGATGGAGTAGGCATCCTTGACGGCATTGGTCACGTAGAGGTAAAAGGACTTCAGCGGGCCGTCGAATTGAGCGAGGGGGATGCCCTCCATCCCATCGACGTGGATGGCGACGAGCTTGCCGCCTGAGCGGGCGAACTGGAAGCTCACGAGCCAGTCCTGATGCGCGACGCGCTCGACCATGCGGTGCGAGCCCACGAGCTTCTTGACCTGCTCGGCATCATCGACCGCCTTGAGCTCGCCGAGGTTGGGGAGCTTGCGGGTGACGGCCGCGCGTGTGTCGCCAAAATTAATATCACCGATCACCCCCGCCCATGCGGTGGGGAGGCTGAACAAGAGCGTTGCGAGTAAGGCTTTTGTATTCATAAAAAAAGAATAGGTAAGAAATGACTATCAGCACCACCTGAGACCGACGGCCTCGCGCACTCGGGTGAGCACCTCTCCTGCGGTCACGCGGGCACGCTGCGCGCCATCGCGTAGGACTGCCTCGACGTAGCCCGACTCACTGAGCAGCTCTTCGCGGCGCGTGCGTGCGGTGCGGAAGAATTCCCAGTAGGCCTCAAAGAGCTCCTTCTTGAATTGGCCATAGCCAATGCCACCCGCCTCAAAGTCGCGCTGCATGCGTGCATACTCCTCGGCGGTGGCGAAGAGCTTGAAGAGGGTGAGGATGATGGAGTTCTCCGTGGGCTTGGGTGCCTCGAGGGGGGTGGTGTCGGTGACGACCTTGCGGTTGATGAGCTTGCGCAGAGCCTTCTCCTCGCCGAAGATGGGCAGGGTGTTGCCGTAGCTCTTGCTCATCTTCTGACCGTCGAGACCAGGGACGACGGCGGTGACTTCGTTGATGAGGGGATCGGGGAGCTTCAGGATGTCAGCGCCGAATTTTTCATTCACCTTGATGGCGAGGTCACGCGTGACCTCGAGGTGCTGCTTCTGGTCCTTGCCCACGGGGACGGCGTCCGCATCGTAGAGCAGGATGTCCGCCGCCATGAGGGAGGGATAGGCAAAGAGGGCATGCGAGGCGGCAAAGCCCTTCGCGACCTTGTCCTTATAGGAATGGCATCGCTCGAGCAGGCCCATGGGGCAGAGTGTGCTGAGCACCCACGAGAGCTCGTTGACCTCGGGGACGGCAGATTGGACAAAGAAGACAGACTTCTGCGGGTCGAGTCCGCAGGCGAGCAGGTCGAGCGCGAGATTGTAGGTATTCTCGCGCAGCTGCTGCGCGCTCTCCATGGTGGTCATGGCATGATAATTGGCGATGAAGTAGTAGCCCTCGCCCTGTTCTTGGAGCTCGACGGCTGGCTGTATAGCACCAAAGTAATTCCCAATATGGAGCTGACCACTGGGTTGTAAACCTGTTAAGAAACGCATAGAAAAATCAAAGTGGATATGTCTCGCCCCAGTATAGTAAAAAAGACCCCGCGAAGCAAGCCCATAACTCAGCCCCCGCTTGACGCAGACACAGAGGGCTGCGAGGCGCGCTGCGCCTTGCGCCTCCACCAGCGATAGGGCAGGATGACGAGATAGAGGATCAAGCATGCTATCCCATTGACCACGGGGCAGATTATCACGACACCGATGAGCATGAGAAAAGGACTATCAAGTGACGAGCTCGCAAAGGTCTCAATACTCCAGACGGCTGTAGACATGAAGAGCAAATAGAGCGCGCAGGCTGCTAGATAGTTGAGTAAAAATTCTTTGAAGGAGAACAAGCGCTCCTCGCCACGCATGAGGAAGCGCGCGAGCAAGGCGGGAAGGAGGAGAAATCGCATCAGCGAAGTCGTACCCACGATGCTCTCCGTGAGGCTGTCGGCATCGGGGTAGCGCTGCGCCAATCTCCAGATGAAGAGACGCGCCATCAAGGCAGGTACCATGAGCCAGAGAAGAAAAACCCCTATATCAAGAATGCGCTCCATGATACTGCGAGGCTCGGGGTAGCGCTTCGCAATCGTCAAGGTCTCGGCACTAGACTCTTCATAAGGGTTGTGTGGATTCACCTCGGAAATCTTGAGCTCATACACGCCTCGGGGATACTCCGAATCCAAGCCTCTGTTGGGCTGCTGCAATAAGATCTTGTAGCGACGCATGGGATGGCGGTTTCCCTCGAGTTGAACATCTTGAGCCGTTCTAGCTCTGTAGAAATCTCTTGAGGGATCAAAGCTTCTCTTCAAGCCAAAGGTCTGCTCCCATTCTGCAATCTGCTGCTGAGAAGGGCGCAGCAAATACACATCGACTCCCCCTGTATCATCATGACGGATCACCTCCTCGACATCGCCAAACCACGGATGGTGATCATCCCACGCGGCATCCGCGCTATACGAATGAACCAAGATGACGTTGTAGAGCACACAGGCGAGCAAGACGAGAAGGAGCTGAACAAGCAGCGAGGAGAAGAGCTTCGATGGAGTCGGAGTATTCATGATACGTTGTTCATAAAAATGTGTTATAAAGTCCCTGCATCGGGTACTGTGGGCTGAGCGGAGTGTCCACGACCCCGCCTCCACCAGCGGTAGAGCCCAATGATGAGATAGAGGATCAGACTAGAGGGTGCGCAAACAAAGGGGCAGGCTATCACCGAGGCAAAGAGCCAGAGTACAACACCATCAGACGACGAGCTCGCCAACATCACCATACTAAAGTTGGCAGAAATCACGAAAGGGACATAGAGGATACATGCTCCTATAAAGGTAAACAACAGCTCCTTGAAGGGGAACAAACCCTCACGCTTGCGGACAAAGAGACGCGCTAGCAGGGCTGGAAGGAAGAAAAAGAGCAAGAGAGTCCCCCATCCGAGGATGCTCTCCATGCTACTGCGCTCCGGCTCGGGGTAACGCTTCGCCACCGTGAAAAATTCTTGCATCTTGCTCTCCCCCTCGGTGGGGAAAACGCGATGAATGTAGAGCTCATACAGGTCCTTGTAATTGTCGCTTGGCACACTGAGCATGGGATACTGCAAGGAGATATCGTATATCTGATCGGGAGTGTAGCTTTCGCCCAGCTTGATAGGCTGGGCTGATTTGAGGTGAAAGTCCGCTTGTGCAGGATCATTAGCATCGCCCTTGAGGCGCAGAGTCTTCACCAAGTCGGCAAGCTGCCCCTCAGAGAGACGCACTTGAAAGATATCAGCCCCACCTGTATCAACGTGCCTTATCAGCTCCTCCGGCTCACCGAGCCAAGGCTGATAGCCTCGCCATACGTTATCGACACTAGCCATATAGACCGCTAAAACATTACAGAGCACGAAGCCGAGCAAGACGAGAAGCAGGCGAAAAAGCAGCGAGGAAAAAATCTTTAATAAAGTCAGAGTATTCATAGTCGGAGTATTCATGATAGGTTAATATTATAATATGTTATAAAGCCCCCGCATCAGGCGGGGTGGGCTGAGCAGAGTGTCCACGACCCCGCTTCCACCAGCGGTACAGCCCAATGATGAGATAAAGGATCAGACTAGAGGGCACGCAAACAAAGGGGCAGGCTATCACTGAGGCAAAGAGCCAGAGTACAGCACCATCAGACGACGAGCTCGCCAACATCACTATACTAAAATTGGCAGAAATCACGAAAGGGACATAGAGGATACATGCTCCTATAAAGGTAAACA
>CAYJOV010000133.1:0-6381 GCA_964371905.1 uncultured Akkermansia sp.
CTCTCACTTGCTTCGTCTCAATCTGCTTGATCGCAGATTGTGTTTTTCTCTTGACTAACTTCGCTCTCTGAGGTCGGTAGCATGTATCTTCATTTGGTTGAAAAAGACTTTGTCTTTTCCCTCCAAATGAAGCACATGAAAGGGGAGATGAAGCGTCCACTCTGCTAAATCAAGCTACTTTTTCTATAGCTGGCTTATTACTAATACTAGCTTCCTTATCGAGTGAGGCAATCATGATACGATTCTGACGGAGTACCAAAAAAACATCTGCAATTCCAAGAGAAAGCCAATCTAATAGCGCAGAGCTTCTGAGCAGCACAAAAAACACCGCCTTCGACTGGAAGGCGGTGTTTTTTTATGTAAGAGGAAATCCTCCTAGAAAGGGAGTGGCGATTAGATCTTTCCGAAGAGAGTCTTGCCTGTGGAGAGGAGGTCGTCAGAAGCCTCGATGAGACGCTGTGCAACACCTTCTTCACCCTTCTTGAGGTAGGTACGAGGATCGTAGACCTTCTTGTTGCCTACTTCGCCGTCGATCTTGAGCATACCTTCAAGATTCTTGGCCATGTGCATGACGATGGGCTTGGAGAATGCGTACTGGGTGTCAGTGTCGATGTTCATCTTGACAACACCGTAGGAGATAGCTTCGCGGATGTCGGAGAGCTCGGAGCCGGAACCACCGTGGAAGACGAGGCGCATGTCCTTGCCGTGCTTGTCGAGAACGGCCTGCTGACCGTCACGAAGGATCTTGGGCTCAAGCTTGACAGCACCTGGCTTGTACACACCGTGCACGTTGCCGAAGGTAGCTGCGAGCATGAACTCGCCGAGACCGTTGAGTGTTTCGTAGGTCTGGAGCATGTCTTCAGGTGTGGTGTAGAGCTTGTCATTGCTTGCTCCGCTGTTGTCAACACCGTCTTCTTCACCACCGACGACGCCGATTTCGACCTCGAGGATGATACCGAGCTCAGCGCACTCAACGATGAGTTCTTTGCAGAGCTTCAGGTTCTCAGCCATGGGGAGCTCGGAGGCGTCAAGCATGTGGGAGTTGTAAAGAGGCTTGAGACCAGCAGCGATACGCTTGCGGGACTCTTCAAGGAGAGGACGCAGGAAGCTGTCAACCTTGTCAGCTTGGCAGTGGTCGGTGTGGAGAGCCACGAGAACATCATACTCTTCAGCGAGGCGATGCACAGTCTCAGCCAGCACGATAGCACCGATGGCGGAGGACTTGACAGATGTACCAGAGGCGAACTGACCGCCACCGATGGAGACTTGGATGATACCGTCGGACTTCGCATCTGCGAATGCCTTGAGGGCGCCGTTGATTACTTCGATGGTGGTGACATTGATGGCAGGATAGGCGTAGCCTTCGCTCTTCGCCGTGTCGAGCATCTTAATGTACTGTTCTTGTGTTGGAACTGGCATGGTACTTAATAAAAATGTAGTTTTAATACGTGTGAGTCTTGAAGATCAAGACCCCTTCGGGCGTATTGTAGCGACTCATGGGTGTCTTTGCAAGTAGAAATTTTGCAATTTAGATGCTTATTATTACTCTGACCGGACTTATTACTCCATCAACACGTCACAGAGCAAGGGCGATCAGAGCCATAGCCACAAAAGTGCCCCTCTGCAAAGAGGCTTTGCAGAGGGGCTCAATGGTGTCCTAATAAGGCGACACTATTGCACGACAATCTTGCCGCCCTTGGCCATGTTCTTATAGATCACGGGAGCCACGGAGGAGGGGACGCGTACGCAGCCATTGGAGGATGGCGAGTTGCGCAGAGGACCGGCATGGATGCCAACAGAGTCGTTGAATCGCATCCAGTAAGGCATCTTGGCACCTTTGAACGACGAGCCCTTGGGCTTCTTGTCGGCGACGTGCACACCTGACTTGACGACGCGATTCTTGCTATTGACAAAGGAGCCGTAGAGATTCGAGCGCTTGTCGGCGATCTTTTCTGAGATAGTGAAGGTCCCCTTGGGGGTGCGCTTCCCTGCCTTACCCGTCGTGACGGGGAAGTCCATGACCACCTTGTCTCCCGCATAGAGCTTGCCGCGCTGCGTCTTCGTGTTGATGACGAGTCGACGCGGCGCGTCGGTCTTGAGGGTCTTGGTGGAGTGATTCCAGAGCTCGCTGTTCTTGCGATAGCCGTTACCTGCTCCAGCATAGCGCTTGGAGGTCGGTTTCTTTTTCTTAACGACGGTCGCAGCAACTGGGGCTGGCTTGGCGAGAGCTGGGTCGACTCCGTGGGGAGACTCGAGCGCAGCTTTGTCCTTGTGGCTAGCGCATGATGCCAGGAGGAGTGTGGCAATGAGCGTGGCTGATAGGAGGGATGGGTTCATGTTGTATGTGGTATGCTGTATTAGGGCTTGGTTATGTTTGCTAGCGAGGGAGAAGAAAGGAGTTAAATCGAAATATCTTGCTTTGTATTCAAAGTTAGGTATTTATATAGACTGTAGACAAAAAATCAGGGCACGACAAAGGCAGCAGTCCCTGAGGATGCTGCGCTTAGAGGGATGCCTTGCGCTCTTCGGAGCTCAGGGGCTGATTTGATAATGCTGGATGCGAGCGGCGAATTCCTTGGGGAGAATGGCCTCGATGATGGAATTGCCCTCATCATCGTAGCTGGTGGAAAGGACTTTGCCATCGCGGTGCATGATGGCAGGCAGGCGGCTATCAGTATAGGGGATGCGGTAGTGCGCGCGCTGGACGCGGTGGCTGAGCTTGTCCACACAGGCGTGCAGCAGCTCGCTGCCACCGAGCTGATCTTTGACACTCATGATATGCCCCTGCTCCGGGAGCTGGGCGTTGAGCTCGGCAATGCGCGCGTCACGCTGATCCTCAGCGATGAGGTCACACTTATTCCACACCACGATCATAGGCTTATCCCCTGCTCCGAGCTCGGAGAGCACCTCGCAGGTCGTCTCGTAGTGCCGCCACGCATCCTTGTCACTCGCGTCTACGACTTGGATGAGGAAGTCGGCGAGTGCGGCTTCTTCCAGAGTCGACTTGAAGGCCTCAACGAGGCGGTGCGGGAGATTGCGGATAAAGCCCACCGTGTCAGTGAGCACGAGTGGCTGACCATCGGGTAGCTCTATCTTGCGGCTCGTCGTTTCGAGCGTGGCAAAGAGAATATTCTTCGCGAGCACATCGGCATGCGTGAGCATATTGAGCAGAGAAGACTTGCCCGCATTCGTATAGCCAACGATGGCTGCGGTAGGGATGCCCTGTCGATTGCGCTCCTTGCGCTGCGTACCGCGCTGCTTGCGTACCAGCTCGAGATCATGGCGTATGGCCTCGATGCGATCATGCGCGAGACGGCGGTCGATTTCGATCTGCTTTTCACCCTCACCACGGGCAGCAGCACCGCCCCCCTTGCCTCCGCCTGAGCCGCCGCGCTGGCGGTCGAGATGCTTCCACATCCCAGTCATACGGGGGAGAGCGTACTGCATGCGCGCCAGATCCACCTGCATGGTGGCCTCCTTGGTTCGTGCACGCTTGGCAAAGATATCGAGAATCACCTCCTCACGGTCGATCACCGTGATATTGGTGAGCTGCTCCCACTCGCGCTGCTGTGAAGGGCTCAAGAGATTGTCAAAGATGAGGCAATCCGCATCGAGGTCACGCGCGGCATCGGCGATCTCATCGGCCTTGCCCACACCGCAGAGAAACTTTGCATGCATCTCGCGGGTAAAATCGAGGCGTGTGCCTACAATCCCTATACCGAGATTGCTCACGAGATCTTCCAGCTCGCCGAGTAAGGCTAGACGCTCCTCACGGGCATCTCCAGGTATACCAATAGCGACGAGGAGCGCGCGCTCGACCATCTCGGGCTTCTCACGGATTTCAAATGACATAGATCTTTAGAAAAAAAGGGCAGGAATAAGGGACTTGTTGGTAGGGCTATTAAAAGCTATGACGAGCGGTGACATTCACCTCATCGAGGTATTCTGGCTTGTAGGAAGGACAGTTGCTACAGGTGCAGGAGCTCAGGAGAGTCCAGCAACTCATAAGACCGATGAGAGTGATAATGCGCATCACCCTTATTGAACTAGATTTCCCTCCATGATTCAAGCAAAAAATCTCTACAGACACAATTTGTATAACACCCCACAGGTCTAATAATCAATTCATTCTCCTCGTTTACTATCTCGACTAATAGAAAAAAAGGAAGTGAAGAGCAGCGCGATTCTTCCGATAATTATCCTGTTTCCCTATCCTCAGACGCATCAATACAGCTCGCCACATACTCATACTCGACATACAGGTCACCCTCGAAATGACACCGAGTAGAACACAGGAGAAAGAGGACCACCTTTAATGATCTAGATACCGAGGACATTTCATTACGAATCAACACTATTACCCCGAAAAGTCGCAAGTGAGTCCTACATCGTGACAGTAAGCAACCCTGGCATAACTGGACGACCTAGGGCTTATCCAGTAAAACTCAGAAGAGATCATCTGAATCGCAATACGCCCTAAGCCAAACATCAAGAATCATCCCCTAACAGCCCCTCAATCGATAGAGATATGAGGGGCTGTTAGGGCATGATTGATATTACCATAATTTGCTACTGATAGCTATCCCGTGTCAAGCTAAAGGGAATGGTATTTTTGAGGTAATACGCACCTATAATTTTTGATGGTTTGAGATTTAAAGGACTATATCGCTCTCTTGTTTTGGTTGATATGCTACCTTTGCCAAATTTCATGATAAGGCGATTGGGGTATTGCTCAGCCAAGTTGATGATGCTTCTCTTATTCGTGGCGTCTCCTCCCGAGCGCCCTGGCAAAATCACCTTTCCTCGCAAGATTTGTATCGATCGAATTTTCGATAGTTCAACGAGCTGCTTTTTCGTTTTTTCATCAAGCTCATAGTGTTTGGTATTGACACGGATAGAGACCTGCCCTCCATCCGGATTGATTCCTTTACCATGGTAATGATACTTGTGCCTTTCCAGCTCGATTTCGCCTAAAGTTTTGGGTAACCCTAGTTTCATCACACCCGCTCTCAAAGAATGCTCATCAGTCACTGGCATATAAACGCAGTGCCAAAACTCTTTCCCCTTGTATTCTACTAAGATATTGATTGCATTTTCCTTATAGGGGGGTAAACCATTATCAATTTTATAAAAATCAATAATAAAGGCATGAACTAAGCATCTACTCGGTAGATTAAACTCTTTGGGTATGAGTTTTTTATAAGCTTCAACACTATCAGTTTCATAGTAAATTGTTACGCCATCATTCTCCAAATATCTATAGGTGGCGTTGCTTGCATCACCTGAGTCCTTACCTTTCCGAAATGACTCAAGTGCGGCTCTCGCGCTGACTCGCTCTTGTGCATTAAGCTTACCATCGCCATCTTTATCAAAGTGATTGCGGATTTTTTCTCTCTGCTCTGGGCTGAGTGAAGAGTGAGACTGGGCATAGCCAAGGGAAGACAAGGCTAGTGTGCAAATTAGTATGAGTTTATTCATAATCAAAAAAAGCGAGAAATTGTTCTGAAACAGATACTCACGTTAAATATTAATATCTTAGAAACGATTGGAAACACGACGAGCAGTCCGACGTGCCACGCGACGACTTGAGGGTACAGGCTGCTTCACAACCACTGGAGCAGGCGCAAGAACGACTGGTGCAGGTGCTTTGACTACAATAGGTGCAGGCGCAGGGCGCACAACAACGACTCGATGAGGTACGGGATGAACTATAACAGCAGCAAAACTGGGGACGGCAAGCGCGCAAACGCCAACAACAATTGTAAGGAAGTATTTCATCAATATTCGAGGGATGGGGGATAGAGATTCTTAATGTATGCGTTTTTTCGGGCAACGCGTTCGTTGACATCAATTTTGACATCAATTTTGCTGTCAAAGTGTTTGGGCATTTTCTTTTATTTGCTCGAGGCAGAGGTTTGGAGATTAAGCTCAGCTCATGGGTAAGAGCGCAAGGCTGAGAATAAGGATTGCTGTTTTCATGCTCATGATTGGGAGTCGCCTTTACCGCGAATAGGTTTATGTAATATAGACGAAAAACAAGTGAATCATAGTGGCAAATGATGAAAGGCTCAAATGTAGTGACGAACTGCACTTACCCATGGTATTTTTACACTTTAACTGTGCTCAATAAACCTTTCTTTGATAGGAATTCTGATAAACTGGCATTCCAACCCATCAAGCACTTTATTGACATATTTATCATACTTTTTCAGAAGAGCAGAATACCGAGGATGGCGAGCTAGCACAGCGGCGTGAAGCGGCTATCCTCCGTCTCAAATTGGCATGCAATTTGTGAACACTTGCGACTTGACGAACGAAAGAGGGATGCGGTGAGAGCGGTGAGAGCGGTGAGAGCGGTGAGAGCGGTGAGAGCGGTGAGAG
>CAYJOV010000134.1:0-6333 GCA_964371905.1 uncultured Akkermansia sp.
GGTTGAAGGGGGGGGGTGGGGCGCGAGGGAGCGTGCGCTTAAGGCTGTCCCTGCGAGCTCGCGATGAAGCGAGCAAAGGCCTCGATGTCCTCGCCTGCGTCGGTGAAGGCCTCGATGAGCAGGGGGCTCTTCTGCGCACTGGCAGGGGAGAGGAGGAGGGGGAGGGCCTTTTGCCAGTCCTCACGGCTGTAGACGGCGCGGTAGTTGATGCCGAGGCTGCGCGCCCAGCCGCCCGCCTCGTTGTTGTGGCTGGCGATGATGTAGGGCTCGCTCGTGGGGATGATGGGACGCGCGGGGAGGGCTTTGAAGAGGGCACCTCCTCCGTTGTTGATGAGCAGGATGCGGAGATTCTCTGGCAGAGGCTGGAGTCCCAGTGCATTCATGTCATAAAAGAAGCTCAGGTCTCCGATGATGAGGTAGTTCACCGCGTCGGGCTCGCCGAGGGCGTAGCCTAGGGCACTGGAGAGTGAGCCTTCGATGCCGTTGGTGCCACGATTGCACTCGACTTGGACGCTGTGGGGGAGGTTGATGAATTGGGCGAGGCGCACCGAGAGGCTGTTGGCGAGGTGTAGCGTGGCGGGGGTGGGGAGCTGGTTGATGAGCTCGGCGATGAGGCGCAGGCCGCTGTACTCGATATGCCCGTAGTGCATGATGCTCAGACTCGCATTCTCCTCATACCAGCGTCGCGCGTAGTCATGGCTGCGCTCGTCCTCGGGCCTCTCTGCGAGCCCGCGCTGTAGGATGTCCCAAAGCTTGTCGGGGCTACCCTCAAGGCAGCGCGTGAGGCAGCAGTAGGTGTCGATGAGGGCACCATCGGGGCTGAGGTGCCAGTGCGCGCGGGGCGGGTGCTTGCGCAGGAAGTTCTTGAGTCGCTTGGAGACGATGTGACCTCCGTAGGTGATGAGCAGATCGGGTGACCAGTCGCTTGAGGGGGTTGCTCCGAGGATGAGATCGACCTGCGCGATCGTGTGGTGCTGTTGGTGAGCGTTGCTCAGGGAGTCGCCGAGGATGACAAAGCCTTGTTGTAGGAGCTCTTGGCTCAGCTGCGGCGGCAGTGAGCTCTGCCCGAGCAGGATGAGGCGGCGCGGGAGATGCAGTGTCTCATGCACGAGACTGGCCTCCTCATGGGGAGAGAGCGTCGCGAGTGTCGCGCGCTCGATGACGCGCTGAGGGGGGAGGGGCTGAGTGACGCTGCCCCAGAGGGGCTCAGCAAGGGGGATGTTGATGTGGACGGGGGCGGGGCTGCGGTGCTGGAGCGCGAGGAGTGCCTCGTTGATGAGCCGATTGCGCTGCCAGAGTGTCTCTTGCGTGGGCTGGGGCTCATCCGCAGGGAGCTGCACGCTGAGGCGTACGAGATTTCCAAGTGCCTGATGCTGAGGTAGTGTTTGGCCGTCTTGCTGGCCTATCCACGCGCTAGGACGGTCGGCTGAGATGACGAGCAGGGGTATATTCCTATAGTAAGCCTCAGCGACTGCGGGGTGGAGATTGAGCAGGGCTGAGCCCGAGGTGACGATGACAGCGACGGGGGCTTGAGCCTGCGAGGCCCAGCCGAGCGCGACAAAGCCAGCACTGCGCTCATCGCAGACGCTGCGGCAGCTAAAGTCATCCTCTAGCTGCGCTATCATATTGATGAGCGGAGCATTGCGGCTGCCCGGGGAGATGACACAGCGCGTCACTCCGTGCGCCAACATCAGAGAGCAGAGCTGCTGTAGGGAAACAAAGGCTGAGAGCGTGGTCATAGCAGCACCTTAACATAATGGTTGTGCTTTGGCAAGGATGCGACGTGTGCACATGAGTTGTGCACGAAAGTTAATTTCTCTATCATGCATACTCAGAGAATACTTGTCAGCTGCAAAAAAACAATTTATCATAACCGCGATGTTACGCTTTCACCTCTTTCGCATCCCTATTCTTGTGCACCCCTCATTCTGGGTTACACTCGCCGTCTTTGGCGCGATATGGGGCGTGCAATGCGAGAGCTTCTTTTTGTCTGTCCTCTATTTTATCTTTGCTGGCTTTGTCTGCCTGTTGGCGCATGAATTGGCTCACGCGCTTGTCGGCAGGGCATGGGGAGGCGGAGCTCCCAAGATCTTATTGTCGGGGCTTGGGGGCGAGTGCTGCAATCCTCAGGCACGGCTCTCGCGTAGGCAGGGTCTTCTCATGACACTCATGGGCACGCTGGCAACTCTGCTGGTGGCTCTCGCCTCCCTCGCAGTACTTTATATTACGAGTGGGTTTGATAGTCATCTGCTGACCTCGAGTTTCTTAGCCCATCTCAAGGGCGATTGCTCGGTCTCCGCGGCCTGTACCCTCCCCGTAGGTGTTATCGGTCTGCTGCATAGCCTGATCATGGTGAGTGTCTGGTGGACTTTTCTCAACTTCATCCCTGTCTACCCCCTCGATGGGGGACAGATTCTTTGTGGATTGGTGGATGCCAATCAGATGGGATTTGCGCATGCACTGAGTATCTTTGCCGCGGTGATTTTCTTTTTGCTCTTTTTTATGTTGGGCTTGTGGCTGCTTTGCGTGTTTATGCTCGTCTTGCTCTATATCAACTTCCGCTGGTGGCGGGTCTATGCGCAGTGAGTTGCGTATTTTTTTTGCCATTCCTGCACGAACAATCGCGATTCTTCTACCTGCTCGGAGTGGTAGAGGTGGACGCGCTCCCCATCAGCACGGCAGAGAAAGACGGTGTGGTAGATCTCGTCTTGATTGAATATGCTTTTAAAGCTGTGGAGATAGGGGCGTGCCTCTTCCCTGTTGAGTGGCGTGAGCAGGATGCTGTCTCCCTCTTGGGCGGGGATTTCGCGTGTCGATAAGGTCATGTTGAATAGCTGCTTTCTGATGACGAGGCCTTGGGGGGCAAAGCTATACTCGCAGCGCAGGTAAACATCATACAACATCCACGCTACAGCACAGATGACCATCATCAGCCATAGAGCGGTACTAATGCTATGAAAGATGGAGTCGAAGCTTGCATATCTCAAGACGTTGTAAACCAAAGGTATGCTTATAATGATGGAGCTACCGCTGCTATCGGATGCGATGACCCAGTCTGCACTGCTGATTTTCTTTGGCCTGCGGTACAGGTAGCTCAGGAGGAAGGCGAGTGCGGCGCAGAGCGTGATGAATGCCGCGCCGAGTGAGAGTCGCAGGGTGTCGACAGATCCGTAGGGCGTTGCGGAGAAGAGATCGGGGTAGTCGTCTGTCGCGCTCTTGTCAACCCAGAGAGGGTAGATGAGGTATTTTTTGGGGATAGACTCAGTGTGTGATAGCTGGCTGGTGTCGTAGTCGGGACCCACTGAGTATACTTTTGTCTCACGTCCGCCTTCATAGATGGAGGTGATGTGAATGTCCTTGTGCTTGACTTCGGGATTGAGCTCGAGCATGAAGGGAGTCGCGTATTCTCCCTCTTCTGGGTGATGGTAGCGATAGCTCGCGAGCGTGGCGATGAGCCCCGAGAGGAGCATGATGACGAGCATGATCCAACGAAAGGCTATCTTACGGCAGAAGCAGATCGCACGTGGCTGAGGGCTCTCCAGCTGTGGGTAGGGCTCTACGCAGAGCTCGGCGTGCTCTTGCACTTGCAGCTGGGGATGATCCAGCATGAGCTGCTGCGCCCATTGCTGAGCGTTGCGCTCACGCAGGGCATGGTAGAGGTAGAGGCGTTGATTCTCAGATCCGAGTAGGAAGACGTAGCTGCTCTTGAAGTAAGCCTTGTCGAAGGGAGCTCCCGAGGCGGCAATGAGCGGAGAGCTCGGGGCGAGACGCTCGACGATGAGTCGCTCGCCGCCTTGGAGCTCGAGCGCGTGGATGAGTGTTTTTTTACCCAAGAAGCTTCGCTCGAGGCGCAAGTGCTTTTCGTCTATGCTCAGACAGGTTCTTGAGCAGAGGGTGCGCAGTAGGGCGATGACAAGACTGACAAAGAGGCAGATGATGATGAAGTAGTGACTCAGGCTGAGAAAGGCACTGAGCCCCCCCTCGAGGATAGCCTCGCGGTAGGGTGCGCCCTCACCCGATTGCAAGAGGCGATTGATGCCGCTCACATCGTCTTGCCAGTAAGCCATGGCCAGCATATTTGCGAAGATGAGTACGAGTAGAGTCAATGTATTACTATCGATGATGTTTGAGTAGTGGTATTTTCTAATCATGAGCATTCCTTTTGTATCACTTTACTGGATGCCGGTGCTGAGCGCAAGGTTAAAATCTTGTTAGAATGTCAGATTGCCGAAATGCAATGTGTTCCCCTCTTCTCTATCAAGTGCGCAGAGTGCTCTTCGCCTCTCGCATTTGCTAGGGTAGGCATTTCTACCTTATCGAGCTGGCACGCCCTCAGTGCCTGTCTCGCCCGCAGGCTCTCCGCGCCTCCCTCTTGGGTGAAAACGCGCGTGAATCTCCTTGAGACGTGCAGTCTCCACATGGGTGTACACCTGCGTCGTGGCGAGATCCGCATGCCCGAGTAGATCTTGAATCACGCGCAGATCCGCCCCATTCTCCAAGAGATGGGTCGCAAAGCAATGCCTCAGCAGATGCGGGAAGACATGCGCATCTAGCCCAGCGTCACGCGCCCTTGTCATCAAGATCTGACGCATACGCTCGCGTGTCAATTCTCCACCTCTATTGGAAAGAAAGATGAGGTCTCCTACACGTCGCGAAGGTCTCACCAGCAGGGACCGCGCTCGACGCAGATAAAAGCGCAAGGCCTCGCGCGCCCGCGACCCCATCGGCACGTAGCGCGTCTTGCCACCCTTGCCGACAATGCGCAAGAATCCCTCATCCCAGTCCACCTGATGACCACGCAGGGATAAGAGCTCACTCACTCGCAGCCCACTGCCATAGATGAGCTCCATCATGGCGCGATCACGCGCACCATAGGGGAGCTCTGCGCCATCCGTTCCATCGAGCAGCTGCATGATCTGCCCCTGAGCGAGATTCTTGGGGAGACGTTGCGCGAGCCTTGCTCCGCGCAGCAGCTGAGCGGGATTGTGCTTCACGTAGCCGCGACGCGTAAGAAAGCGGTAAAACACCCGTAGATGCACCAAGGCTACGCGACGACTTGATGCAAGCTGCTCTCTCTCTTCTAGCAAATAGAGCAGATAGCGATGCAGGTCAGCCTCCTTGAGGCAAAAAACACCCAGAGTCTGCTGCTCACACCATGTGATAAAAACAGCGAGACTCTGGTACAAAGAGCTCCTATAGTGATGGCTCGCGCCGCGCTCCGCCGCTTGATAGATCAAAAACTGATCTAGCGCCGCGTACACCTCCTTCGCGTCGTCCATCACCGAGGCGCGAGATTAATTTGCACCACCCGAGCTAGGCTCAGGCAGATCAGGGATGACATCGGTGCTTGCAGCTGGTAGAGGAGGGAGAGGCTCAGGGGTAGGGATGACCTTAGGGCCAGCTTTTGCCTCGTTCTCATGCTTCTCTAGAGAGGCCTTCATTTTCTCAAAGTCCTTGTTGCGTCCTGTGTCACGCGTCTTGATATTGACGACACGCCCTGACTGAGTCGTTGCAGTCGCTCCTTGATCCTCACCGCCGAGCAAGAGTCCACCTGCACCGGGGAAGAGACTCGGGGGACCTGCCTCGACGGGGAGAGGCGCGATATCACCAGGGTAGATCGAGGGTGCAGAGCTGGAGAAGCCAGCAGGAGCACCACCACCAATATTACTAGAGCTGGGCTCAGGCAGAGCATCACCCAGCGTAGCAGGGGAGAGGTCAGTCTCGCGTATATAGCCGCGGTCCTGATTGTTCGTCTCGACAAAGTAGTAGAGACCTTCGCAGAAAATCACCTTCGCACTTGTCGCCTCGACGAGCTTGCCCACGGGCTTTGTCTTCGTATCATAATCGGGATTGCTCATAAAGAGCATCGCCTTGCCGCCAGCGACGGGGAGCTCCTCGCCTATTTTGTAGCGACCTTCCTTCTCGCGTTTGTCTCGCTCTGCCTTGCGCGAAATTTCAATACCTGGTGCATCATTGGGATGAGGAGCAATCAGATGGGCTGGGGTAAAGTTCTTGAGCGACGATTTACAGGAGGACAAGATAAGTCCACTCATCAAAGAAACAACGATTAATGCAGTGAATTTCATAGACATAGATTAGCGCGTTCCAAAACAGAAATCAAGCCTCATTCCTACTATTTCTGTCAACATCAGAAACACTCTCACTATTTTCTTAGAAATAAGCCATCATTTTGCTTGACTTTAGGCGTTGAAAAATTTAGACTATGCGCCCTGTGCTGCATCCCGCAGAACAGCTATCTAATAACACATCAACACAACGATGAAGACCCACGTGAAAAAAGGTGATACTGTCGAAGTTATCACTGGAAAGAGC
>CAYJOV010000135.1:0-6317 GCA_964371905.1 uncultured Akkermansia sp.
CACCACAACCCATCACAACCCATCACAACCCATCACAGTCACAGCGGCAACTACAAGGACACCCACAGAGTGCATCAACACTCTACAGATTCCACGTGCAACAAGAGGCAATAGCTACACGACTACAAGCCACACACAGCGAGATCACGCTGTTTACTCATCAGGATGCTAGCAGACATCTATCTAATTTTTTTCAAACTTGCTTGATATTAACCCATAACTAGAATAACATACGAAATACAATATATATATCATGTATTCATTATTAGCACTTGGACCTATTCCAAAAAACATATTTCGACTATACCTTGACATCATCCTAAATGGTGTACACCCAGTATTGACTTATATCATGGCAATTTCCACAATATGGGGGATTATACTAGCCGTACGTGATACATTCGATGGTATAAATCTTAGCAGTTTTCTTACAATTGTTACTGGCGTAGGCGGTACATTAGTTATTAATGCACATCTCGGTGAAAAGCTACCCTTGCAAGAATCTGTCTGGGCTGGTATAGTTGGAATTGCATCTGTGTACATAGTAATTGCTCTTATCATCTTCCTCCATAGGATAGGATTCTTCAGTGCAGTACTATCTATACTCAGATTCATCGGTCGTTTTATTCGAGGCGCAACAATAGGCGCTGCAGCAGGTGCATTTATCGGTGCTATATTGGTACACTTCTTGCAATACGAAACAGAGGTATCAGTGGTGGCTGGATGGGGAGCTATGGCAATAGGAGGGCTCGATTCTCTCTTTGGATATACCGATTGAGCCCTAGATGGGACTTTAGTGCACCAAACTTTGAATACTGCTTTTGCGCGAACAGAGCACCTTGTCGCCCATAGGCAGTTAGTTAAGAAAGCGCAATTACAGCTTTCCTGCTAATTAAAACGCAAGCCGAAGTTTCCATATAGAACCGTCACGAGAGTTGACAGGCAGAAACAACGACTTGCGATACAAATCACTAGTAAGTGACCGAGACAGCTATCAGCATCAGGCATCCTGCCTCGTATCCGCCATCTGAATCTCACGCAGATTCACCCCCTGCGGCAACTCATAGGCAAACTGAATCGTCCTCGCCACATCATCCGCCGTAATGCTATTCGCACCCGTAGAATCACGCCACTCATGATAGCCCTTAATGATATCCTCATCCGTCGTGTGACCCAACAGCTCCGTCGCCACAGCCCCAGGGCAGATACGCATCACACGCACATTATAGGGCGAAAGCTCACCACGTGCCACCTCCGAGAGACCCACCACACCATACTTGCTCGCACAATACGCCGCATGATTCGGGAAAGCCTTCACACCCGCAATAGACGACACATTGATAATCGTCCCACACTGGCGCGCCTTCATATCCTCCATCACAATCTGCATCCCATTCATCACCCCCATCACATTCACATCAAGCATCTGCTGCCACTGAGCTGCATCCTGCGTCGCCAGATCACCCAGCAGCATCACGCCCGCATTATTCACCAGCAAATCAGTCTTGCCATACACCGCCTCAGCCTTGCGCACCGCAGACTCAAAGCCCGCCTTGTCCGTCACATCCACCTTCTCACACATCGTATTCTCCAAGCCCAGCCCCTCCAGCAGCTCGATGCGCCTTGCGAGGAGGAGTAGGGGATAGCCCGCCTTGTTAAAAGCCAATGCCAACGCCTTGCCGAAGCCTGAGCTTGCGCCTGTAATCACAACTAATTTTTTATCCATCAGAAACTCTTTCTTTGATTATAATCTATCGCGATCAACTTGATCGCGATACAAGCACTATAAAACAAGCCCTCGTATTTGTCAATCTAGCAGCCACGAGAGCGCATAGAAATTCTCCTATCGCAACACCTTCATCCTATGAAAATCGTACAGAAAGCACCCCCATGTCCTACAAAAATAGCACCAAAATGTTCTACATAGAACATTTTTAAGCGAATTGCAACCCCCGTACACGTCCAAACGGTCAAAAGCAAGCCCAAAAAAAACGAAATCAAACTACGCGCTGCAAGAACACAGCACACTACGACCACACATATGCTATAATATTCGCACGCCTATTACACATCCAAGCAACATCAAATTTCGCAAAATGTTCTATATGGAACATTTTTAAGCGCACTCAGAGCGAAATTCAGTAAAACAACACCCCCAAAAAAGCAAATCTCCCGCAAGAACAGCCAAATTCAGCAAGCACACCCACCGCACAATAAAATTAGAACACACAGCACATAATGAACTCGCTCCCCCATGACATTCATGCTATAACATAAGAGCAGCCCCCGCGGAAAACATCCGCTGGCACCCACACCAACCTCAACACCTCAAACCACATGAAGAACATCTCCCAGAGCCACCCCCTCACACGCCTCGCCCAGCGCGGCGCCCTCCTCCTCACCCTCGCAGGCATGCTCCACGTACCCCACTACGCCGAGGAAGCAGACAGCAGCGACAGCGATGAAAAGACCCTCCACGAGCTCGGCACACTCCAAGCCGAAAACGCGGAAAGCAACATCATCGACGTCGTCATGTACACGCGCTACGTCAAGCAAATGAAAGACGCCATAAAGAACTACCCCGACGATAAAGAAATCTTTCAAGATCGCCTCAAGAGCCTAGAAGAATCAAAGAAAATATGGGACAAGCTCCAGAGCGAGCTCCTCCAGTGGGCAGCACTACGGAATGGAGCCGGTGAGCTCGATCCCACACGCACCCTCACAGGCGGCGAACTCAAGGAGAACCTCCAAGACTTCGCCACAGTCCTCCGACAGCTGCGTGCCCTTGAGCTCTGCACCTACTGTGAGGACACACTCTCCCCCGATCAGCTCGACTTCCTCGATGGCTATAATGAAGAAGCCACCGCAGACGTCTTGAAGAAATACGCTAAGCCCACGTGGAACGCCGACGAGATCGACCTCAGCGACTACGACACCATCGAGCACTACACCGAGCAGCTCCGCCTGCTCTACTCCCTGCACATCAAGATGATCTCAGACTCCTCCCACCCCGAGAAGAAAAAACTCATCGCACTCATCAAAGCAGCCGAGGAAAGCTTCTTTGCCTACGCCGAGACCAGCTACGAGATAGGGATGCAGCAGCCCTTCCGCGCCTCAAAATACATCGCCGCCAACAACAAGGCACAGTGCATCATCTGGCAGCTACGCCTCATGGACAACTATCTCCCCCTCTAGCACTCAACTCTAGCACCCTCTAGGTCGTTCCTAGGGTCACTGTCAGCCACGAGAGAGAGCCCACTTGCAGCATACGAGACATCCCGTATCTACGTGGACTCTCTCTCCGCTTTCCCGACATACAACGCCCCGCTCGATGCCATCTGCGCGCAGCAGTCATCCTCGCACACACAATCACAGCATCGGTCGAAAGGCACAAGCTTCTCACACGATCGCGCTCTTCTTTTGATGACTTCTCGTCTCTCACGCGAGGCGTGAATCTGAGGAGGGATTCTTTGCACTGTAGACAGGGCATAGAAGCTATATCAGGCGAAATTTTAGATTTTTCCTATATTATTCGACCTTTTTCATTTCATATACTAGGTATAATTCGTTCCACATGGAACACTTTTGACAAAATCAGCAGCTCTCACCACTTCAGCAAAAACACACTCGCTGAAAAAACGAACAACAGGAGCCCATACACCACCAATGCACATTGTATGCTACATTTATCTTGCTATTCGCATGAATAAATGATAAAAACACATCCTATCCAGAAGCGCAATCGTATCCAACAAAAAGAATTATACCACCAACCCAACACCATGAAGTTATACATCAACCTCCATCTCCGTCGCGCCCTCATGGCCTGCATGAGCATGGTCGCCATCACGAGCTACACCCTGCCCAGCTACGCCGCCCTCAATGAGAATAATGACGGTGTCATCTTCGCTGACGGCAGCAAGTTCCGCGACAGCACCTACGAAAATTCATCTTGGCGATCCGCGAGCCTCATTGAGGCAGACTTTGTCAGCTGTGATCTCATGCAAGCCGACTTTAGCGGAGCTAATCTCACGGATGCAATTTTTAACTATGCCGATCTGAAGGATGCCGACTTCACCGATGCGATCATCAAGGGGGTATCTTTCTATGCGACTACAAACCTCACCCAAGCCATGCTCACGAGCACGGCGAGCTACACGAGGGATAAAGATTTTTCTGGTATTCAACTCCCCAGTCATAACTTGAGTAACTTTAACTTCACAGGCATGAATTTGACCAATGCAAACTTGATCTCAAGCAATTTGACAAATGCCAATTTCACGGATGCTATCATCACGGGGGTCAATTTCAGTCAATCTTCTCAAGCTCTCGACCAAGCTCAATTCGAGAGCACAGCGAACTACAAGCAAAAGGATTTCTCGGGAATTAGTTTTGGCGGCAATGATTTGAGTAAGATGGATTTATCAGGATTTAACTTGACTGGTACAAGCTTTTACTCAACCGAGCTTGTGGATACCAACTTCACGGATGCCATCATCAAGGGAGCCGACTTTACTCGAGCTCATAGCTTCACCCAAGCTATGCTCGCAAGCACAGCGAGCTACAAGCAAAAGGATTTGACGGGTACTTATTGGAACAATCTCCTTTGGTCGAGCTTTGACTTCACAGGGATGGATTTGACCGGTTCACAATTTTTCGATACGGATCTCAAAGACCTCGTCTTCACGGATGCAATCATCAAGAATGTTGATTTCAGAAAGGCTAGAAACCTTACCTTTGCTACAATCTCAAGCACAGCGAGCTATAAGCAAAAGGAGTTATCGGGTACTAATTGGGGGGAGCTGAGCTTGACGAACTTTGACTTCTCAGGGATGAATTTGACCGGCGCGCGTTTTTCTTCTGCCAATCTGAAGGATGTCAACCTCAAGGATGCCATCATCAAGAATGCCTATTTTAGTAGTGCTACAAATCTCACCCAAGCGATGCTCAAAAGCACGGCGAGCTACCACACAGAGAAAGATTTTTCAGGGATGAACTTGGGCTTTCTTGATCTGGGAGGGATGGACTTCTCTGAGATCAACTTGACGGAAGTCAACTTTGCAGATACCGACCTCACGGGTGTCGTATTGACGGATGCCATCATCAAAGGTGCCAGCTTTAAGAATACACTAGGTATCACCAAAGACATGATCGAGAGTACCGCGAGCTTCAAGCAAAAGGATCTTTGGGGGATCAATTTTGCACCTGATCCCACTAATACTTCTGCTCCAGTTATTGATCTAAGCGGCATCGATTTTACTGATACGGATTTGAGCTTTACACAATTTAGGAAGGTCGATCTCACGGGTGCTACTTTCAAAGGTGCGGTGATCAATAGTGCCAGCCTTGTCGGCTCGATAGGTATCACCTCATCGATGCTCAAGGATACTGCGAACTACGCTCGAAAGGATTTTGCAGGCGTCGATTTTACAGGCTTCTCTCTGAATGATATGGACTTCGTAGGTACTGATTTGCGGTACACGAATTTTAAGAGCGCCACAGTCAAAACAGTCAGCTTTGAAAACGCTGACCTACGAGGCGCAAATCTCTATGACATAAATCACTACACGATCGCAGCCCACAAGAACCATATAGGCGCTGACGGAGTCATCCACAACCTTGAGCTCAGCACGAGCAGTGACTACTTGCTGATCCGCGGGCCTCACGCCGATCACGTCGATAAGCCTCTCACCGCGGCAAAGCTGGATGGCGAGAGCAAAACCATCAGCAATGGCGCGAGGATGACCCTCCAAGACAACGGTCAGCTCGAGCTCCAGAGCGCGGCACAGCTCACGCTAGAGTCAACAGGTCATCTCGACATCGAGCTCGACACCAGCAAGCCCAGCAGCCTGACAGGCATCACCCTCCAAAAAGGTAGCAAGCTCAATCTCGAGGCGGGCAGCCAGCTCAATATCACGCTCGCGGGCGATCTCTCCAAGGGCTATGACTTCAGCCTCATCTCCTGGAAAGACCCCGCCGATGCCGCCACGCTCATCGCGATGATGCAATCGGGCGAGGGCTTCGCCATCAACGGCATCAGCGGCACTGTAGACGCACAGGGCCTCGCGCTCGCCGATGACGGCATGAGCATTGTGCTCTACGTGGAAGATCCGACAACCGTCATCCCCCCCACCGATCCCACAGATCCTCTCCCCCCGACACCTCCTGTCCCCCCTGCACCCACTCGCGCCAGCTATGTCAATCTCAGCATCAGCCGCAATGGTACAGCAGGCGCCATCCTGCTCGACCACGTAGCCGAGCGAGCAGCAGCAGAGGCCGCACCCATCAGCCTCATGACCACACGCGCCCTAGCACCA
>CAYJOV010000136.1:0-4879 GCA_964371905.1 uncultured Akkermansia sp.
CGCTCGCATGGGAGGACAAGTCGGTCTCCTCACGCACAACCTCGACACCATAGGTCAGATGAGCTGCAATCCCGCCATAGGCGGACTGGCCAAGGGACACATCGTGCGCGAAATTGACGCGCTCGGTGGCGCGATGGGCGAGAATACCGATGCGACCGCCATCCAATTTCGCATGCTCAATGCCTCCAAAGGCCCCAGCGTGCGCGCGCCCCGTGCCCAGTGCGACAAGCTCGCCTACCGCGGCCGCATGAAGTGGCTCTTGGAGCAGACACCCAACATCCGCCTCCTACAAGGCGACGCGCTCGAGCTACTCGTCGAGCAGGATAGCATACGCGGTGTGCGCTGCAGCTGGGGGCAGAGCTTCTCCTGCCATCGCCTCGTGCTCTGTAGCGGCACCTTCATGAAGGGGCTGCTCCACCTCGGTCACAAGAGCATCGCAGGAGGGCGTCTCGGCTGCGGCTCAAGCACCCTCTCGACCTCGCTCCAGCAGCTCGGCTTTCCCCTGCTGCGCTTCAAGACAGGCACCTCACCGCGCCTGCGTGGCAGTAGCATTGATTTCTCCGTCTGCGAGCTCCAGCAGGGCGATGATCCCCTCCCCCTCTTTGGACACCAATCACGCGCCATCCTCAGCCGCGACTCCGAGCCCGCCTGCACGCTCAACCACCTCGCCGAGTCCGATTTCTCCATTGAACAGCGGCCCTGCGCCATCACCTACACCTCGGAGCGCACCCATGAGATTATCAGGCAAAACCTCGACAAGAGCCCCCTCTATGCGGGCATCATCGAGGGCACAGGCCCACGCTACTGCCCGAGCATCGAGGACAAGGTCGTGCGCTTTGCCGAAAAGCCCCGCCACCAGCTCTTTCTTGAGCCCGAAGGCCGCAGCACCGATGAGTACTACATCAACGGTCTCTCCACCAGCCTCCCCTACGAGGTGCAGTGCGAGATGGTGCACAGCATCGCGGGGCTCGAGCAGGCAGAAATCATACGCCCTGGCTACGCCGTGGAGTACGACTTTGTCCCCCCCACCGAGCTGCATGCCAGCCTTGAGACCAAGCGCATCGCGGGGCTCTACCTCGCTGGACAGATCAACGGGACGAGCGGCTACGAAGAGGCCGCTGCCCAAGGGCTGCTCGCGGGGGCGAACGCCATGCTCAGCCTCCAGCAGCGCGAGCCGCTCATCCTGCGACGCGACGAGGCCTACATCGGCGTGATGATAGACGACCTCGTGACGAAGGGCACGGATGAGCCCTACCGCATGTTCACCAGCCGCGCCGAGATGCGCCTGCTGCTACGACAGGACAACGCCGATCTACGCCTCTACAAGCACGCCCACGCCTGCGGCCTCATCAGCGATGAGCGAGCCCAAGCCATAGCCGAGAAAGAGCGAGCCATCGCAGAAGGCGTCGCCGCCTGCCGCAGCCTGCGCATCGAGGCGGGAGTGAGCCTAGAGCTCTGGCTGCGCCGCCCTGGCAACGACTGGCGCGATCTGCCCGCCGCCATCCTCGCCACCCGCCCTGCCGAGCTCTGGGAGCAAATCGCCATCGAGGTCGCCTTTGCTGGCCATATCGAGCGCATGCGCACGCAGGCTATCCGTCTGCAAAAGCAAGAGGAGAAGCGCATCCCTGACAATCTCGACTACAGCACCATCACCGCCCTCAAGACCGAGGCACGCCAGCGTCTCAGCACCCTACGCCCGCGCACCATAGGCCAAGCCTCGCGCATCCCTGGCATCACCCCCGCCGACATCGCGCTACTCGTCGTCTGGCTCAATAGGCGCAAGCGCAGCGCAGACGCTGCCCCCAGCCAGCCCCATGACTTGACAGAAGCCACAGAGGAGGCACATCTTGACCTCCCCCGATGATGAGGGGCATTTCATCACGTTATCATGAATCCCTACGCACACATGGCCATCACACAGAATGGTCTATCACGAGAAGAGGCACGAGCCCTACTAGACCTCGATGAGCAAGAGCTCTTTGAGTCTGCCACGCAGATACGCGAGCATTATTTTGGCAACGAGGTCGAAGCCTGCTTCATCATCAACGCCAAGAGTGGCAACTGCAATATGAATTGCAAATTCTGCTCCCAGAGCGGTGTCAACAGCACCGAGATCGAGCACTACCCCTTCAAGGAAGAAATCGAGCTCGAAGCCATCGTCCGCAGTTGGGAGCAATTCCCCATCGGACGCTGTGGCATCGTCACCGCCGGTGGAGCACTCACCGACGCCGATGTGGACAAGCTCGCGACATGGCTGGAAAAACGTCGCGACTCAGGTCGCCCAGGCCCTCGCATCTGCGGATCACTCGGTCGCCTCAAGCACAAGGCCCTGCACCGCCTCCGCGAGGCGGGCATGACGCGCATCCATCACAATCTGGAAACCAGCGAAAACTACTACCCGCAGGTCTGCACCACCCAGCAGTGGCGCGATCGCCTCGACACCGTACACGAGGCGCAGCGCGAGGGATTCTCCGTCTGCTCGGGCGGTCTCTTTGGCATGGGTGAGAGCTGGGAAGATCGCTTCGACTTCGCCTTCTTCCTCCGCGAGGACGGCATCGAGCACATCCCTGTGAACTTCCTCTACCCGCACCCCGGTACCCCCATGGCTGATCAACCCGTGATGAGCCCCTCGGAGGCTCTGCGCATCATCGCCGTGCTGCGTCACATCCACCCGCGCTCGGTGCTACGCGTCTGCGGAGGACGCGTCAGTGTGCTGCGTGAGAGACAGTTTGAGATGTTTTCTGCAGGGGCGAATGCCTTTATGACGGGCAACTACCTGACCATCTCAGGTGCAGGACCTCAGCACGATTTGCAAAAGCTCCAAGAGATCAACATCCAAATTGTCGACGAATTGCAGCCCCGCGCCTGAGCCGCCCCCCGCTACAGCCGCGCGACTCGCCAGCACGCCTCTCCCCTACCCCTTCGAGCTGCGCTGGCAGGGCGACACACTCACCTTCACCACACCGCGCCGCACCACGCGCGGTGTGCTGCATAGCCGCACGCGCTACAGCATCATCTGCGAGAATGAGCAGGGAGAGCTCTATCGAGGCGAGGCCTGCCCCATCGCAGGACTCTCTCCCGAATACACCGATCGCAAGCACTACGAAGCACTCCTCAGCCGAGCATGCCAAGAAGTCACCGCCCTGCAAGCCCTCCCGCCGGATTACCTCAGCGAGCAAAGCTCCATCCGCTGCGGCGTAGAAGGCGCGCTGCTCCGCGCGCAGGCGGCATTTCAAAATCCCACGGAGCACGCGAGCCCTATCTGGGAGAGTGCCTTCACGCGCGGAGAAGCCCCCCTCGCCATCCATCACCTCATCTGGATGGACTCGCTGGAGCAGATGGAGGCGGAGGCGGCCACAGGTGCCTCGCAGCACTTCCCCTGCCTGAAGCTCAAGATAGGCACGCATGACTGGACTCGCGAGCACGCGCTGCTCACGCGCCTGCGCGCGCGCTATCCCTGCCTAGAAATACGCGTCGATGCCAACGGCGCACTCCCCCTACGGGAGGCATCCGCACGGCTTCACGAACTCGCCGAGCTCGGCATCTCATGGATAGAGCAGCCCCTCCCCCCCACACAGCGAGAGCAGCTACGCGTGCTCATCGCCTCAAGCCCTGCCCCTCTGCGCATCGCGCTTGATGAGAGCCTCATTGGACTTCACCACGCCGAGCAGCGCGCCGAGCTGCTCGATGAGCTCCAACCACATGGTCTCGTCTTGAAACCCAGCCTCCACGGAGGACTCAGCGGCTGCGAGCAGCTGCTGCACGCAGCCCGAGAGCGCGGTATACGCTGCTGGACGAACTCCATGCTCGAAAGCGAGCTAGGGCTCACGCTGCTCGCCGAATGGAGCGCGGCGTGGCTCCCCGATGAGCTCCATGGATTGAGCAAAGGAAAGTTATACTGTCAGCAGGCATCCCCCGCAGAGTTTCCTTCTTGCCAGCTGAGGGGAAATGGACTAATATATGCTCGTAGATTTTTTTCATTATGAAAACATCCCTGAATATCCTCAGCCTCAGTCTCGCCCTCCTTCCCCTGCTCACCAGCCTCCCCAGTCAGGCTCAGCTCGCGGACGCTCCCCCAGCCCCCAGCACCACGCCCAAGGGCAACAGCGAGCACCTCTCCTCCAACACCATCCGTGCCAAATTCCGCGGCCTGCGCGAGATGGACGATCCCTATACGATGGTACCCTCCTTGAGAGCCATTTTTGAGGTAACAGAATCCCTCGCCTACCAGATCGACTCCCCCCATGGCTCGGAGCGTCTCCAGCCAGGGGATCGCTTCTCCGTGAGCCTTGAGAGAGGCACGCATGGTCAGCCCGATAGCATCATCAAGGACATCAACCAGATGAAAGAGGGCGACTCAGCCGTCATGCTGATGAGCACTCTCTTCCTGCGCAATGAAGGCGAGAGTGACGGTGGTCGCATCATCCGCCCCTGCACGCGCTTTGCCGCGGATAAGCCCGTCGCTCCTGCACGACAGCGTGACCGCTACGCGGACTACGCCGACCAGAGCGACCCTAGCCAACTCGATCCCCATGCTCCCATCATCGTCGATCCACGCGGGAGGAGAGGGCAATATAGAAACAGCTCGCGCTCCGTCTCCATCAGCGTCAACAATGGAGAGGTCGAGCGCGTCGAGCACATCAGGGAATACGACCCCCAAGCCGACCGTGTAGTAGAACGTCTCATCATCAATGGCGTTGAGGTCGATCCTCATACACGACAGCCCCTCTCTGGCTCAGGGCAATCAACACAGCGCATCCCCGCACCACGCCCTCAGCCTACTGCTCCCAGCCAGCCCTCACGTCCTCAACAGAATCAAGGACCTACAGAGAGTGAGCAAAAAGGACTTTCGTTCTAATAGTCTATCAAAAAGTCTCTA
>CAYJOV010000136.1:4889-6227 GCA_964371905.1 uncultured Akkermansia sp.
TAAAAATTTACCCTTAGAGCGCGGGCTTAGCTTGCCGCATGCGCGAGTAAGCTTTCTCGCAAGCTCTGATTGTGCAGGCAACGATGCAAGTAGGTAGCCAGTAGCTTACCATGCCCATAGCCCAGAGCTTCACCTGTCTCGCGTCGAAAACAGACGGGCTCCTCACCACTGCTGATGCCACGATGGCTTTCAAAGCCGCGTATCTGATTCCCCCATGGGTCTGTAACATTGCGCAGTCTCTTATAGATTAAATCCTTTTGGAAAGTCGTTTCAATATCAAGAAGACCTAGCATGCGCTTTTCGAGAAAATCGTAACGGCAGTGCTCGGGGTCGTAGAGACGCCGTCCCATGAGCTGAAGCCCGCCACAGATACCAAAGATACACTTGCCCGCCTCCGCATGCTGGAGAATCCATCGATCGAAACCACAGGCCACGAGCTCATCGTAATCCGCGGCAATGTCGGTACTCCCCGGCAGCATGATGATGTCAGTCACCGGTGGATTGCCTGAAGGGGTGAGGGTCTGGACGAGGAGCTGAGGATCTCTCACGAGGGGGTCAAAGTCCTCAAAGAGGTAAGCATGGCTCATCTTGAGCAGTGTGACGCGCTGGGGTCGTATCATAATGCGGGTTAGGGTTATTCATTTTCTCCGTTCTCTCCATCGGGAGCATCAATGAGGATGTCGCGCTCACTCTTGCTTCCACGTGGTGCTGAGACGACTCCGTTCTTTTCGAGTGTGTCCATGATGCGACCTGCGCGCGCGTAGCCGACGCGGAAGCGACGCTGGATCATTGAGGTACTGGCCTTGCGCTCGCGGATGACCATCTCCACGCAGCGATCGTAGAGCTCGTCGAGCACGGCTTCTTCTGAGACGGGAGAGCCTCCGCCCTTGCCACTGTTATTGGCGGCTGAGGCGCAGTTGTTGAGCTCGGCGGTGGCTGATTTGACAAAGCGCTGGCGTACTTGGGTCGCACAATGGGCGACGACTTGCTGGATCTCCTTATCGGAGACAAAGGCACCCTGCGCACGGGTCAAGCCGACGATACCCGTCGGTGGCATAAAGAGACAGTCACCTCGCCCGAGCAGATTGTCCGCGCCATCCATATCAAGAATGATACGACTATCTAGAGGGCTGCTGACCTTGAAGGCGATGCGGCTGGGGATATTCGCCTTGATAATGCCGGTGACGACGTTGGAGCGTGGGGTCTGCGTGGCGACGACGAGGTGGATACCTGCCGCGCGTGCTTTTTGAGTGAGACGCGCGACGTAGTTTTCGAGGTCTTCTTTGACGATCATCATGAGGTCGGCGAGCTCGTCGATGATGATGACGATGTAGGGGA
>CAYJOV010000137.1:0-6222 GCA_964371905.1 uncultured Akkermansia sp.
AGGGAGGATGAGCAGGGAGGGGAAGGGGAGATAAATATGCTTTTTTTATTTTTTTTGCAATTTCTTGTTGACCTCATAAGAAAGCTTTGCTACAATGCCCCCGCACAAACGCACTAGGAGCGATGGCTGAGTGGCTGAAAGCACCCGTTTGCTAAATGGACGTAGGGAGAAAATCCTTACCGAGGGTTCGAATCCCTCTCGCTCCGTAGGCGCTATGCCACGAAAAGAAGCAGTATCTTAATGATATTGCTTCTTTTCTTTTGTCGTACCTTTGCTCAGCTTGACACGACCACATCGGCTATGCGCATCTGCCAGCCGAGATGGTCAATGCCCTTGCCCCAGTAGTCGGGCTGCTTGTATTGGGGCTCTCCTAGGAGTTTTCTCCACATGGGTTGAGCGAGCTGGTAGCCGCAGTCGAGGCAAAAGTCCTCTATCCCCGCGGCTTTCATGAGGGTGATGATAGCGTAAAAGAGCTCTTTGCCTAGCCCTTGTCTCTGATGATCTCTGGCGATGAGTAGATTGTTCACGCCGCGCTTGCCTAGAGAGGCGCCTTTCGAGCACATGTCCATGAGCGGATTGCTAGGACCATGCGCGATGATTCCGATGATGCTGCCTTCGCGCTCTGCGATGAGGAAGTAATACGCGTCCCCTTTGGTGGCGATGTCTTGATGGAGCATGCGTTTTTTGCTCTCTATTTCTGCTGCCATGGCTTCGCTGTAGTGGCCTATGCCGTTTTCTTTGTAGCTCCATGGGATGACTGCTTCTAGCAGGGCGTGAGCTTGTGGGATGTCGCTTTCTCTGAGGCGACGAATGAGGTGCGGGCGTGTGTTCATGTGCTGATCTCGCTTGTATTGTATCGGCTCTGCTCGCGGATGGCAAGATCGAGTATAGGGAAATGATTTTCTTCATGTGCTTGAGATTAAATAGAATTAGACTAATTCGAAAAAGCAAGTTTTTTCTCACTTTTTGATAGAATTTATTTGACATGAGAGTTAGTCGCTGCTAACATGCGCTGGCATTCAATGTTAGCTCTGTCTAACATGAAGAGTTAATCTCGACTAACTATCGCGAATACACACAGTACCATTACATCATGAAATTAACGAACAAATTAGCAATTCTCGCCGCTAGCATTCTCGGTCTCAGCCTTGCCCCAGTGCAGGCAGGAGATAACGCTGGTGCCTACACTATGTGGACTGACGGTAATCTCTACCCTGCTGGTGAAGATGACTATGATGTCAAGGTCAATGCTGACAAGAAGCTCGGCCTTCAGTGGTACATGGAAGCAGCCGCAGGCTTCTGGAGCGCAACGGGTACAGAAACATCTCACCCCAATCCTCAGGGTGCATTCCTGATTCATGGTCAGGTGGCCAAGCGCATTCTTTCCAGCAATGAGCACAGTGGTCTGTGGCTGCGTGCTGAGATCGCTGGTTCTCTCGGTGCTGACTCTTCTGTGCGTCGTACGGAGAATGATTTTAACTCTGTCCTCGGTAGCTTCACCACAGCTCAGGCTGACTACATGGGCGGTGCAGAATTCGTCCTTCCTGAAATCGTGCTCACTCAGTTCTTCAAGAAAGACCGTGCAGCCCTTCACTTTGGTGTTATCAATCTGACAAACTATTTTGATGCTGTGGGTATTGCAAATTGTACATTCAGTAGCTTCACCAATAGTGGTTTTGTGAACTCTACAGTCCTTCAACTCGTAGATAGCAACCTAGGTGGTGTCTTCCAGTTCCAAATCGATGATTCTAGCTGGTTTATGCTGGGTGCTGCCCGCACTGTCACCGAGCCTGGTTTCAATCCTTTCCGCTCTGGTCGTGGTGCTAGCTATGTAGGTGAGTACGGTCGTACGTTCGCTGATGGCAAGGGTGCTTTCCGCATCAATCCTTTCCTCAACAATCAGGAAGTTGAGAAGGCGAACGGTGATACCAAGCTTGCTTACAACTACGGTCTCGCTGGTAGTGTCGAGTACACCTTCTCTGATCGTGTGGCCGTCTTCGCTCGTGCTGGCTTCTCCGCACGCAGTGAGTACGGTACAGACAATGACTTCAGCGTTGGTACACACGTGCGCCCCTTTGCATCCCGTGAGAATGACTACTTCGGTGTCGCTTTCGGTATGTTCAAGCCCGGTGGTGACGCAGAAACAACAGGTGCTAACGGCAACCACGAAAAGGTTGTTGAGCTTATGTACAACGCAGCCATCACCGATCGTCTCTTCATCGTCCCCCACCTCCAGTTCATCGTTGATCCTGCGGGCAATGACGCTACAGATAGCGAAATCTTCTGGGGTGTGCAGGCGGTCTTCAATTTCTAATATTTGATCTCTTTTAACGGTAATAACAGCATAACATGTAACTTCAAGCAGCGGAGATGTTCTATCTCCGCTGCTTTTTGGGTACGCCAGACATGGCGTAGCCACAGAGGGGGATCTCTCCAATGAGGTGCGATGGAGTATAATTTGCTTGCTTCCTCGGTGGGAAGAATCTATAGTCCTGCTATGAAAATTCTTCTTTCATCCTACAGCTTTGGAGCTAATCGTGGTAGTGAGGCAGGTGTGGGGTGGAATGTGGCGAGTCGCCTTGCGAAGCGTGGGCATGAGGTCTGGGTCATCACAACGAGTGAGTTCTCAACGCTCAATCAAGCCGCCATTCTCGGGCAGGCGTGGGCGGAGAATTTACATATTATGGAGTGGGATTGTGGGTTGACTGATTTCCCTCTAGGGGCGACCTATAGGAGCTGGCAGAAGCTCATCGCAGATCCACTCCGTGAGCTGCATGAGCGAGAGCGCTTTGATCTGATTCATCACCTGACCTTTAATCAATATAGGGGTATCCATGACGTGTTTCACCTCGACATCCCGCACCTCCTCGGCCCGCTCGGTGGTGCCGAAACGATAGCTCCGGTCTTCTGGAAAGAGCTTCCGTTCAAGAGCCGTCTCAAGGAATGGGCTCGCTACGTAGGGTGTGATGCGCTGCCTCTTATCTCACGCTTGCGCCGTATGAGCAGCAAAGCTCTCTTGCTCTTCTCGGGACCTCAGACGCAGCAGCGTATTCAAGGGCTCTGCCCCTCACTACCTCTGGCACTCAGTCCCATCATTGCCATTCAAGAAGAGGAGATCGTCACTGAGACTGCTAGTGAGCAGGGTGACTATCTCATCTGTGCTGCCGGTGGTGGTCGCCCGGAGAAAGGGATAGATCTCACTCTACAGGCCTTCGCCCAGTACAGGCGTCAGGGTGGCGAGATGCGCCTTGTCATTGCCGCTGTGCCCTCACATCTCACATCGAGCATGCTGAGTCGGATAGCTGCGCTGGGACTCGATGAGCGCAGCGTTGAGCTGCTTCCTTTCATCCCGAGGGAGGAGCTTTTAGCGCTGATGAAGCGTGCGCGCGCCTTTGTATGCTTGAATTTTCGTGACTCGGGCTGTATGGCTCTCCTTGAGGCTCTTGCGCTGGGGTTACCAGCGATCTGCTTTGATAATCCGGAGCAATTTTGGCTGCCGAGCGAGTTTGCCTGCAAGATCCCCGTACGGCAGAAGGATCTTCTCGCTGCCGTTGCAAATGCCATGCACGAGCAAGCGAATGCCCCCGCTCGTACGGCTACGTGGCATGAGAAGCGCATTGCATGGCTGCGATGTGAGATGACTTGGGAGGTGCGTGTGGATTACATTGAGCGCTGCTACCGCTATATTCTGGATTCTCATGACTGCGAGATCCCGTCAGCTAGCTCATCAAGCTCTTGATCTCCCCTGCATGCCAGAAATCATCTGATCGCGCATGAAATTCTACATCGTCACTCCCACCTTGAATAATCTCAGCTGGCTCGAAGGCTGCGTGCGCTCGGTGCGAGATCAGGTCGATGAGACGATTAGCGTGCATCACCACGTACAAGATGGTGGCTCTAGCGATGCGACAGTCGCATGGCTAGAGCAGTGGAGGCGAGAGAGTGCTGGTGCAGAGGGCTATATTTTCAGCTACGAGAGTCGCCAAGACGAGGGCATGTATCATGCTATCAACCTCGCGTGGGAGAAAATGCCCGCCGACGCCGACGCGATGGCGCAGCTCAATAGTGATGAGCAGTACCTCGCAGGAGCACTCGCGGCGGTCGCGCCCTATTTCGAGAAGTATCCGCGTGCCGAAGCCCTGCTGGGCACCTACATCATCCTCAATAAGGAGCTAGAATACATCTGCCATCGCCGCCCCGTCAAGCCTGAGCTCTGGGCGTCATGGCTGAATTGCGCTTGCATTACGAACTCCACCTTCTATCGCGCCTCCAGCTTTCGAGCCCATGAGGTGCGCTATGATATTGGCTGGAAATGCATTGGAGATCTCGTCTTTTACCGCGACTTGCTGCAGCGCAAGACGCGCTTTGCGACCATCCCCGTCGTCACCTCCAGCTTTGTCTGTACAGGGGAAAATCTTGCGTGGACACAGCAATCCTATGATGAATGGATCACTCTCCATCCTGATGTGCCTGCGTGGAATCGCTTGATCTTCAAACCCGCGTGCCGTTGGGTGAATCTTCGGCGCCGCCTCGCCGATATCTTCCTCCCCGCCCCCCGCGAGTATCAATTTTACCACGCCAGCGAGCCAACACCACGCACACAGCGTATTCATGCTCCCACCGCGCGTTGGAAACGCTAATAAACTTATATTCCCATGCAGACTGAGAACACCATCCTAGCCCTTGCTACCCCTGTTGGAACAGGCGCCCTCGCCATCCTGCGCATGAGCGGTGCGCGCGCACACGAGATCTTTGCCACCTGCGCGCGGGGTAAGCAGCTGCGCGCACGCGAAGCGAGCTTTTGCCGTCTCTATGACGCGCAGGGACATGTGCTCGACGAGGTCGTCGCTACCTATTTTGCCGCCCCTGCGAGTTTTACAGGCGAGCCCGTCGTGGAGATCTCCTGCCATGGCGGGATGCTCGTCGTGCGCCGCCTGATGGAGCGACTCGTGCAATGCGGGGCGGAGCATGCGCAGCCCGGTGAGTTTTCGCAACGAGCTTTTGAGAATGGGAAGCTCGACCTCACGCAGGCGGAGGCCATCATGGATGTCATCGGCGCGGGCTCCGATCTCGCCCTACGCGCCGCGCAGAACCAGCTCGGCGGCGCGATCAGCCAGAGGGTAGGGGGGCTCATCGAGCAGCTCCTCCACACGCTGGCGCATCTCGAGGCCTACATCGACTTCCCCGAGGAAGACATATCACCCGAGAGCATGGAGGCACTACTACAGGGCATCACCACCCTGCGCGGAGGCATCGCTCAGCTCCTCGCCACCGCTGACGAGGGTCGCCTGCTGCGCGAAGGCGTGCGCACCGCCATCATCGGCGCGCCCAATGCGGGCAAATCCAGCCTGCTCAACTGCCTGCTGGGCTTCCAGCGCGCCATCGTCAGCGAGATCGCCGGCACGACGCGCGACACCATTGAGGAGCGCGTCAACATAGGCGGGCTCAGCCTACGCCTCATCGACACCGCGGGCATCCACGAGAGCGACGACCTCATCGAGCGCGCCGGCATGCAGCGATCGCATCAGGCGCGAGCCGAGGCCGATCTCGTCCTTCACGTCGTGGATGGGAGCATGCCCGCCCCGTGCACCCAGCTCGACAGCGGGAGTGCTGCACCGCATATCCTCATTATTAATAAATCTGACCAAGCCATCCACCCCGACTGGCAGGAGCAGCAGGGGGCGATCCCCTTCTCCTGTGCGACGGGAGCGGGGCGCGAGGAACTGGAGGCGCGAATCTCCGCGCTCTTTGTCCAGCAGGCGGCGGAGAGCGACAGCTATGCTGCGATCAACCTCCGCCACCGCCATGCGCTCGAGCGGGCGGATGAGCTGCTCCTCGCCGCGCAGGAGTCTATACGTGCGGGGGATTCGCCCGAGTTCAGCTCCTTGGAGCTACGCGACGCGCTGGACGCGCTGGGTACGATCTCGGGCAAGGTCGATACAGAGGAGCTGCTCGGGGTCATCTTCTCCCAATTTTGCTTGGGCAAATAAAGGGTAGAATCAGCGCAAGTGGTACATCTCCATATTATTACTTTGGTTATAGATAATGTAACAGAATAGGGCAAGATCATATTAAACCTTTCTTTTGTTGGCTGAAAAATATTATTTTTCAGCCAACAAAAGGAAGTACATGCCTCTAACTTGATTAACTAGAGACCGTCAAGGAGTAATCTGTATAAAGTCCCCGCAGGGGCGAGCGAAGCTCGTTTATGCCAGATTGCGA
>CAYJOV010000138.1:0-6132 GCA_964371905.1 uncultured Akkermansia sp.
CTCTTGCTCTTGGTGATGAGGTCTTTGAGCGTCTTGTTGAGAGCCGTGCCCATGTGCACGTCGCCATTGGCGAAGGGGGGACCGTCATGCAGGATGAAGGTGGGCGCACCCTCGGCCTTGCGCTTGCTTATAATTCGTTCGTAGAGTTTGCTGCTTTCCCATTGCTTGAGTCTCTTGGGCTCATTGGTGGTCAGATCACCGCGCATGGGGAAGGTGGTGTCAGGTAGGAAAATGGTATCCTTGTAGCTTGTTGCGTCTTTACTCATACGTGGGCGCGATTGTATCATTTTTGTAAGCAGGGGTCAAGACTAGTCCCACCCCATGTCGCTGGCACGGACGCGAGGCAGGCTTTTATTCCTCCTTTTTCTCCAAGGGGACGAAAAACAGAATGAAAAAGGAGAGAATAGCCGCATAGAGAATAAGAGCATAGACCACATCAACGACGTCAGGGAATGCATACAGCATGACCAAGAGGCAGCACACGCTGATGACGGCGACAAGAGCATGCTCGACGCGGCGCAAAATCGCAAAGAGCTCCGTACAGAGCACGGGGAGTAAACTCCCTACTAGAGCCACATTAAAAGCACAGACGAACGCGAAAGATGGTAGTCTTAGTCCTATTATATACTCTGCGAATAAAATGGCGATCATATTGTTTGCAAGCAATAAAAACAAAACCAAGCGTACAAAGCTATTCACGTGCATCACCGAGAGTAGCGGGATTGCGAGCAGACGCCCTACGATCAAGGCCAATAGTAGCCCCCATGCAAAGACACCATGCACCTCGAAATATAATGATTCACAAATTTTCAGAAAGACATACAAGCCTCCACAACAGAGCAGCAAGACGGCTATAAACCAAGGTGAGCGCTTGACGCGCACGGCATCAGGCTGAGGCAAGGCGAGAGAGTAAAAGCGCTGACGCTGCGCCCACAGCCATAAAAGCAACACTGCCGCTGCTCCACAAGCCACATAAGTCTGCATCCCTACGGGCAGGAAGAGCGTGATAGGCAGCGAGCAAAGCCCCGCGCCCAGAAGGGAGGCGAGCAGGCGCAGACACACCTTTTTCTGCGAGCCCCAGCACAAGATCCCCAACAAGGCCGTCAGATAAAGAGCTGCATGAATACCTATCATGCTAATGTAATGCATATCTATATCAACCACATGCTCAGGAGCCATCATGGGCTTATCGAACATCAAGGCGCAGCAAGTAAGAGTCAGACTCAGAGCGAGCTCCAAGGTGATGATGCGTCTAAATCCCCAACGACGCAGCAGCAGAAGAGGAAGGCAAACAGTCAGCCACAAAAGCACGATCGCAAAGTGCATGCCTCCTTCATCGACGGCAGCAAAGCTGAGAGATAGGACCCCCGCCACAGGAGCGACGAGGAACAAGACATCGGGAAATGGGGTCGTGTTGAGATACAGCGACGTGCTGAGGTAGCAAAACACTAAGGTTACGATCAGAAAAATCAAGCTACTGCGACGGCGCAAGCTGGATAAGAGGGAGGCGATCATGAGACTAGGCTACGTAAAATCCTGCACGATGTCGAGCGTAAAACGAGCTACCGACCTAGGTTTCTTGTGTAATGACTTTATTTCCATACATTCTAGCGCGCTCGGGATACGTGCAATATTTTGTCATCACTTTTCTGTAGCCTTGACTGCAAAGAGGATGAGGATTATCATAACAAAATGAGTACGAAACAGAGGCTAGCGCGTATGGCTGGAGCTCTTGTAGCGGGGGGCATTCCTCTCATCACAGGCGCATTTGCTGATGACTTCGCGCTGGAGCGCGCACGAACAGCTGATCTCTCTCCGCCCTCATGGCTGAGAGAGGAAAAGCTCATCGAAGAGAAATTACGCCAAGAAGCAGGAAGCAGCATCAAGTTCGCCATAGCTAGAGCACTTGACGCCAAAGGTATAGCCCAAGCCAGAGCAGCAGAAGCTCAACACGCCACCATGAGGGCGCATCAGGCAAGAGATGCTGCCGCGGCTGCTGCTCGAATGGCTCAGAAAGCAGCCAAAAACTCAGATCGCGAAGCCGCGCTAAAAGCTGCCCGTCAGGCGACGCAGGCTGCTGAGCAGGCACATGCAGCGGCAGAAGCTGCTGCTCTAGCTACCCTGCGAGCAAACGAGCGCGCATCACTGGTATCCTCCCTTGCCTATTATGTCGCAGGAGAAGCCCAATTTGCTTCATCCTTTGAAGCGATGGCTGCTGCACATGAAGCGAAGAAAGTCAAGGCTGAGGCCGACCTCGCGGTGCGTCAATCAGGCCTCCATGCTCAAGATGCCGAGAGATATTCAGATCAGGCTCAAGAATCAGCCCAAAGAGCCCAGCGCGCCCTCGGCAGCATTCTTCACACGCTTCGTTAATACAGGACTTGAGGCCATTTAACCCCTTCGTCATCTAGGACGTAGGGGACTGCATCCGCTGGCTGCCATGGTGCGGGGTAGAAAATGAGGTTTTTACCACGTAGCGTCACGGTGATGGCTTGCGTGGGTTTGAGCTCTTTGAGCTGGGGGAAGTAAAGCGTCGCCACATCGCCTTGATAGCGCCGCTCCGAGCTTGAGTCCTCGGTGCTATAGATTTGCTCTACCTTGCTCAGCGAGAAGCTCGTGCCCGTGGGGATATGAATCTTGGGGGTGCGGTGATACTCCAAAAGCTCAAACCCCTCTCCGAGGACATAGGGACGCTGTGTCTTGAAGGTCTTCCCCACAAGTGAGCTGTAGGCGCTGTGAGTACTGACGTCCTTGCGCAAGTCGTGGGACATGCAGGAGCTGAGCCCGAGGCTAGCCAGCAGCGTGAGAGTGAATTTGATCGACATGAGACATACTATCTTGGTTCATTCTGAATAAAATCAAGCTATCTTCGAGGAGGATGCCCTACAGCAGCTTGATTAGTCTTGGGGGTGCCATTGATTCCCCTCGCGGTCCACGTAGTAGGTGGGTGTCTTGGCCGACTGCCAAGGGGCGGGGTAGATATGGTCTCTATCGCGGAGTGTGAAGGTGATGGGATACATGAGCTTCATCCCCTTGAGGTGGGGGAAGTTCAGCGTTGCGACGTCAGCTTGATACTGGCGTGACTGAGAGCCAACAGTGGTATAAATCTGCTCTACCTTGGTCAGCGTGAAGCTTGTGCCCTTGGGGATGTAAAGAGTGGGCGATACTTGATGTTCCTTGAGCTTAAAGCCCTGCTCGAGATAATAAGGACGCTGTGTCTTGAGTGTCTTGCGAGCGAGTGACTGGTAGGCCTTCTGCGAGCTGATGTCGGTGCGCTCTTCGCGTATACCGTAGAGGTCGAATGACATGCAAGAGCTGAGCCCGAGGCTAGCCATCAACGCGAGAGTGAGTTTGCTGTGCATGATAGACACTGTAATATTTCTACTTCTCGCTTTCAAGGATAAAGTGTACTACTGTGATGGAGTTATCACGACATAGTTGATTCAATGCCTCGAGGGAAATTTACGTTTAATTATACTACAATAATAAATAGATGATTACAAGCAGATTTATAATTAGTCGTTATTTAACAGTTTCAGCCAATCTGTGAATCGTAGGCAAAGATCGCTATCCAATGTGATGAGATTTCTTTCAATTGCCTTATGTAGAGGCATGCCTGGACTCTCTTGCCATGAGAACCAAGTACAAATTTTTGCTTTAGCAAGATGTACTTCCTTGAAAAGATTGTTATGTTTATTTCTTCGCAATTGCAGGTCATCTAGCACTGTACTTATTTCTTCGATCAACGTATCGTCCTTATTAATAAGTTTGATGATGAAGTCCTCGAGCATGCCAGCATCACTATTATTGGGCATAATCCATATACCGACAGTAATAAAGTTGCTATTTGTAGGTGTGATGATTCCCGTATTAGGAAATTTTGATTTGCTATGAATGCTGTACTCTTCTTTACCTACTAGAATACCCCTCATCGACTGCCATGCGCTATGTGCATCATTATCAGCGTCTATCATTACCCAGACTTTGCTGTACGCGGAATGTGAAAGAAGCGCTGTTTTGAGCCTGCTTTTAAGTTTGTCTATACCATCCGCAGCACTTAATTTCAAACTTTAGATTAATGCCCCTCTTTGAGCAGAATTCTCTGATGAAATACTCATCAGCTATCCCTTCGACGAGCAAAATAGATAATTTTTCATCACTCATGTTAGCGAGCCTCTATATCTGTTGAAGCAATGCATTCCAATACGTCTTGTTCATCGTAGCTTATTGCTTTGATATTATTGTCTATACTTTGCAAGCGTATCAACTTACCTGCTTTATTCTTAGCTATTCTTGCAAAACTTCGGACACAATCGTTGCTATGCGTGGTGGCAAATACTTGTATATTGTGTTGCTCTGCTAGTGCAAAAACTATCTTCCATAACTTTCCTTGTACACTATAGTGTAAGCCATTATCAAACTCATCGAGAAGAAAAATTCCATCCTTGCAATTCAACATTGTTAAAATAATGGCTAATATGCGATTCACCCCTTCTCCCATATTGGAGAGTTTGATTCTTTTTTCATAGCCTTCTATTTGTACATAAGCGAATCTTAAATTTGATTTGGCAAAGGGCTCTTGAAGAAAATCTAAATCAGTTATACGTGGTTCGATAATTTTTAGTGCTTGTATCAACTCATTCTGTAAATTTTCATGAACGATTCTATCGTGAACAGATGCCATTTTTGCTGGTGACATCATAACAGTGTCCATGATTCCATAAACATATTTGTGGCGAGCTTGAAGGGTGGTACGCTTTCTCTGTGAAAGTGTAGCGAAATCATGAGTTGCTGTATACGCTCCTCCGTCTTGATCAATTGTTATAGCATTAGTCTTGGGTTGATACGCGTGACCTGAAACGTTATCTTCCTTCTTAGCTTCGAATTGAAGCTTTACACTACTAGACTCATTTTCGCTAAAGATAATAGGCTCTTTTGAAAAGTAATCTTCACTGTAGCCTGAGTATAAGGTCGAGAACGTATTTATGGCTGATTCAATCCTATTCTCTGTGTCCTCAGCTAAAAAATTAGAGCGGCGCATTAAAATATTATTAATCAGATCTATATGTCCACCCGATGCAAAGATGCTAATAGCCTCAATTAGGCTTGTCTTCCCTACGCTATTTTCCCAACGACAAGATTGACGCGTTGAAGATCAGCAATGCAAAAATTTTTAAGATTTTTGTAATTCTTTACGGTGAAGTTTTTCATTATTATGGGTTAAATGTGCTGTAATCATTCAATGGCTATCGCACGTAAAATTTACGAGCTCTGCAAGCATATTTGAAAGTTCTTGCTCAGTATAGGAGATTTGAGAGAGGAGGTCAAGATAAGTAGTAGCATCATTCTTAGCATTTCTGATACAAGAAAGCATCGCAGCCCCGTGGGGATGCGATGCTTGAGTAAAAAGAGATGTGGCTCTATTATTCTCCGTCTTTGGCAGGAGCGGCTTCTGCTGCTGGAGCGTCGGCTGTGTTGCCTGTGGCGACTGTGGTCTGAGGCTCGACGGGGCGCTGGAGCTGGGGCAGGTCGATGATCTCGATGAGTGCCATAGGGGCGCTATCGGTCTTGCGCTGACCGAGCTTGACGATGCGTGTGTAGCCGCCTTGACGATCCTTCGTTGCTTCAGCGATGACGCTGAAGAGCTTGTCTACAGCCTTGGGCTGAGGAAGGGTGCCGAGAGCTTGGCGACGAGTGTGCAGGGTGTTTGTCTTGCCGAGGGTGATGAGCTTTTCTACATAGGGGCGCAGTGCCTTGGCCTTGGCAAGCGTGGTGGTGATGCGTCCGTGGAAGATAAGGCTGCATGCCTGGTTGGCGAGAAGTGCCTTGCGGTGTGAGGCCTTGCGTTGAAGCTTGGGTTTCTTGACTCCGTGTCTCATGTTATTGTGTTCTTATTGGATGTTGTAAAATAGTTGTTGTAGGTAGGGTTGCTTTATTCGTCGTCGTCGTCGAAGCTATCAATGTTGTGGGAGATGAGGGCTTGGAGCTCAGAGGAGCGGATCTCGTCGCTGTCGATGCGTATCTTGGATGGCGCAGGTGCTGCGGAGAGGAGCTTGGCGTCGAATTGCATGCCCAGTGAGAGACCGTGCTGGACGAGCTTGTCCTTGATCTCGTTGAGCGACTTCTTACCGA
>CAYJOV010000139.1:0-6131 GCA_964371905.1 uncultured Akkermansia sp.
CGCTGCCGAGATTCTTGAGGGCTTCATCGCCGACATTGGGGATGTCGCGGGTGATCTCTTCAGGACCGAGCTTGGTGTCACGTGCCTTTTCTTCGAACTCCTCGATATGGATCGAGGTGTAGGCATCTTCCTGCACGAGACGCTCCGAGATGATGATCGCATCTTCGTAGTTGTAGCCATACCATGACATGTAAGCCACGAGCACGTTGCGTCCCAGTGCGAGCTCTCCACCCTCGGTACAAGGGCCATCGGCGAGTACTTGACCTACCTTGACGCTATCGCCGCGTGAGACGATGGGCTTTTGGTTGATGCAGGTCGATGCATTGGAGCGCATGAACTTGCGCAGCTGGTAGACCTGTATGCCCTCCTCTACATCGGTACGGATGCTCTCAGGCTCACTCAGCCAGCGCTGCGGCGAGACAGGGAGCTCTCCATCGGGAGTGGTGATGATGTACTCGGCGGTCGCGGAGGCGACGATACCAGCAGCACGTGCCACGACGACAGCGCAGCTATCGGCGGCGCACTTGGCCTCGATGCCCGTACCCACGAGGGGTGACTGATTCACCATGAGGGGGACACCTTGGCGCTGCATGTTCGCACCCATGAGGGCGCGGTTGGCATCATCATGCTCGAGGAAGGGGATGAGACCCGCAGCAATCGAGATGATCTGCTTGGGCGAGACATCCATGTAGTCGACTCGACGGGGATCGACCTCGATGAACTCACCGTGCTCGCGAGCGGTGATGCGATTGTTGACAAAGTGCCCAGCACCGTTATCATCGTCGATGGCGTTGTTCGCCTGCGCGATGAGCAGGTACTCTTCCTTGTCGGCAGAGAGGTACTCGACCTCATTGGTGATGATGGTCTCGCAGCTGATGGTCTCGCCCTTCTTGTTCTTTTCCTCGATGTGCTTGACACGGCGGAAAGGAGTCTCGATGAAGCCATAGTCATCGATGCGTGCGTAGGTGCACAGCGAGTTGATCAGACCGATATTGGGACCTTCGGGGGTCTCAATGGGGCAGATACGTCCGTAGTGGGAGTCATGCACGTCTCGCACCTCAAAGCCTGCGCGGTCGCGATTCAGACCACCAGGACCGAGAGCCGAGAGACGACGCTTGTGCGTGAGCTCGGCGAGCGGGTTGATCTGATCCATGAACTGAGAAAGCTGGCTACGGCCAAAGAAGTCACGCACGACAGCACTGAGTGCCTTCGGATTGATGAGCTTGCTTGGCGTGATGTCACCGCGAGTGATGTCGCAAAGTGTCATGCGCTCCTTGACGAGGCGCTCGGTACGAGCGAGACCGACGCGGCACTGGTTGGCGATGAGCTCACCGACGGCACGCACGCGGCGATTGCCGAGGTGGTCGATGTCATCGACCTGACCTTCACCATTCTTGAGGCGCAGGAGGTACTTGATGGCAGCGAGGAAGTCGATAGGCTGGATGAGGCGGCAGTCCTCAGAGACGTCGAGACCGAGCTTTTGGTTGATCTTGTAGCGACCCACACGTGTGAGGTCGTACTTCTTCTCTTCCTTGAAGAGGCGATCGAGCGCGGCGGCGGCCTGCTGGATGGAGGAGGGATCGCCTGGGCGGAACTTGCGGAAGATTTCCTTGAGTGCGGTCTCGCGGTCAGAGGCGAGGTCCTTCTTGAGGGTCTTGACGAGGGTCTCTTCTTCGCGCTGGTCGATGACTTCGATCTCGCTGATGCCCAGCTCGATCATCTTCTTGATGGTCGCGAGGCTGAAGGGGTCGTAGGCCTTGGCAATGACGGTGCCCTTGCCCTTCTCGTCGCCAGGCTTGACGTCTTCGAAGGGAATGAGGTACTCGAGCTCATCGCCCATGACGTCATTGAGGTTGAGCTTCTGGATGGTGAAGAACTGCTCGACGATCTGGCGGTCTGTCTCAAAGCCGAGGTAGCGCAGGAAGGTCGTGGCAAGGAACTTGCGACGACGGCGGCGACGGTCGAGGAAGACGTACATCAGGTCGTTGGTGTCGAACTGCACCTCGAGCCATGAGCCGCGGTCAGGGATGATGCGGAAGGAGTAGATGTCCTTGCCATTCGTGTGGCGGGACTTCTCAAAGCAGATACCGGGGGAGCGGTGCAGCTGGGCGACAATCACGCGCTCAGCACCGTTGATCACGAAGGTACCGCGATCGGTGATCATGGGGATCTCACCCATGTAGACATTTTCATCGGCGGTGTAGTCGCCGCAGGTCAGGCGGAACTTCACATAAAGGGAGGCACTGTAGGTCTCTCCTGCGCGGATCGCGTCAAAGTCTGAGGTCTTTGGCGGGGAGATGTCGTAGTGGTCATATTCCAGCTTGATTTGACCATCGTAGCTTTCAATGGGGAAGTGGTCGTTGAGGACAGCCTGCAAACCGATCTTGAGCCTCTTGTCAGGCTCGGAGAATCTCTGGAGGAATTCTTCGTAGGATTTGGTTTGAATCTCAATCAGATTCGGAGGGTCAATGACCTCCGTGATGTTCCCGAAATTGATACGCTCTTGCTTGGGCTTAGACATGGAGTGCTGAGATAATATGGTGGGGCATCCTAGGCCGGATGCGGGGGCTCGATTTCCGTCGATAAAACCGACGAGGAGTGGCAGAGGCACGCACCCTCCCTCGTCGAGTTTAGCGCGTTTGAGTTGTGGTGAGTTAAATGTCAGCCGCATTCCACACTAGCGACTGCAAATGAGTGATTAGCACTCAAACAAAAAGAAATTGTCTTTTCAAAAGACACGCAAGCAGGAGAGAGACAAAACTTCTCCCCCCTGCATGCTTTGAGGTACAAAAATTACTTGATTGTAACCTGTGCGCCAGCGCCTTCGAGCGTTGCCTTGGCCTTTTCAGCGTCTTCCTTGGAGACACCTTCGAGGACGATGGTAGGAGCGCTTTCGACGAGCTTCTTCGCGTCAGCAAGACCGAGACCGGACTTGACTTCGCGTACTGCCTTAATAGCAGCGATCTTGTTGCTACCAGCACCGGAGAGTTCGACGTCGAAGGATGTCTTCTCTTCTACTTCTTCGGCAGGTGCAGCAGCACCAGCAGCGGCTACAGGAGCTGCAGCGGATACGCCCCACTTTTCTTCGAGCATTTTGACGAGTTCTGCAGCTTCGAGGATTGTAAGCGTGCCCAGTTCTTCAGCGATTTTGTTGAGATCAGCCATGATATGTATGTGTGTGTTCTAGTGGTTCTTGTCGCGGGTGAGGGCCTCTCACCCATTTCAGTTCTCACCGGCCGGAGAGCCGACAGAGAGCCTATTAGGGGTTTCAGATAGCGTGACGTGGTTGAGGCATCACGCTACCATCTGTTCAAATTGGTTGTAATTATTCAGCGGACTCAGCAGATTCTTCTGCAGGAGCATCGCCGTTTTCCTTGTCGACGTAGGCCTTGATGACACGTGCGAGCGCGGAGCCAGCAGCGTTGATCGTACCAAGGAGCTGGCCGAGGAGGATGTCGCGGCTGGGCAGATCACCCAGGGCCTTGATCTTCTCAGGAGTGAGCTCAGCACCGTCGAGGATGCCTGTCTTGAAGGGAGCCTTCTTGTTCTTCTTGGTGAATTCGTTGACAGCCTTGGCAGCTGCGCAGACGTCTTCTGTGCCCATGATGAAGGCGGTTTGACCCTTGAGTTGCGCGGAGATGTCAGGCAGACCTGCTTCTGCAAGCGCCTTGATCATGAATGTATTCTTGGCAACCATGCAGCTAGCACCTGCCGCCTGAAGTGAGGCACGCAGCAGCGTGAACTCAGGCACGGTGACACCTGTGTAGTCGATGACGAGCAAGAAGGGAGAGGCATTGACCTGCTCCTGAAGCGCGTCGATGATGATTTTCTTATCAGCGTTCATTGTATGTATCCTTTCGAGCTATTACTTCGTGATTTCGGTGGAGCTCAGGGGAAGCCCTGGGTTCATCGAGCAAGCAATGGTAGCCGCTTGAATGTAGGCACCCTTGGCAGCTGCGGGGCGAGCCTTGACGACGGAGCTGATGAGCGCTTGAGCGTTCTCGATGAGCTTGTCGTTGTCGAAGGAGAGCTTGCCGACAGCGGCGGAGATATTAGCATTGCGGTCAACCTTGTAGTCGACGCGACCAGCCTTCACCTCAGCGACAGCCTTGGCTGTGTCTTCCGTGACAGTACCTGTCTTGGGATTGGGCATGAGGCCACGAGGACCCAGCACACGGGCAATCTTGCGCACCTCAGCCATGGCATCGGGAGTGGCGATTGCACTATCAAAGTCAAGGAAGCCGCCTTGGATCTCCTTGATGAGATCTTCAAGACCTACGCGCTCAGCACCAGCGGCAGTAGCGGCAGCAGCGGCTTCACCCTTGGCGAAGACGATGACGCGCACATTCTTACCTGTGCCGTGAGGAAGGGAGACGGAGCCACGAACCATCTGGTCGGACTTACGAGGATCCACCGTCAGGTGGAAGGATACAGTGACCGTAGGGTCGAACTTGGGCGCGGGGAAGCTCTTGAGAACTTCGACGGCATCGGTGACGCTGAAAGTCTTGCCAGCAGGCACGAGCTTTGTAGCTTCAATATAGCGCTTGGAGCGTTTTTTGGACATAATTGTGTTGCAGTGCGTTCGGGGGTTATAGGATTCCCTCCTGCGGGAGTGGGATCGCGATGTAACCGAGTGATTACATTCCTTCGATTTCGATGCCCATCTGGCGTGCTTGACCTGCGATGATGCGGGCGGCGGCTTCGGGATCGGTGGTGTTGAGGTCAGGCATCTTGGCCTTGACGACGTCCATCAGCTGATCTTTGGTGATCTTGGCGACCTTGGTCTTGTTGGGCTCAGAGGAGCCAGACTTGAGGCCTGCAGCCTTCTTGAGAAGGTTGGATGCGGGGGGTTGCTTGGTGATGAAATCAAAGGACTTGTCCTTGTAGACGGTGATGACTACAGGGAGGACGTCGCCCGACTGCTTTTGCGTCTTTGCGTTGAACTCCTTGCAGAAGCCCATGATGTTAACACCAGCTTGACCAAGTGCAGGACCGACGGGGGGCGATGGATTCGCCGCACCTGCAGGGATCTGCAATTTGATGACTTTTACTACTTCTTTTGCCATGGTATTTGTGTTGTTGTGCCAATCGGGATCGTAGGTACTGAGATAACACCCCTACTCTCCCTCCTGACGAAATCTTGTTATATTGATTCAGCTTGCAAAATGACTGTTGAATCAGACGCTCTCCTTGCCACGCTCTTCCTCGGGCACGACCTGCACCTGCGAGTAATCGAGATCCACGGGAGTAGCACGACCAAAGATGGTCACACCCACGCGCAGCTTGCCGCGCTCGGCGTCGATCTCCTCGACAAAGCCACGCTGACCTTGGAAGGCACCATCGAGCACCATGACCTCGTCCTTGATGCTGAAAGCGATCTTGGGACGTGCTGCACCGCTGCGGCGCGCGATCTCATTCATGAGATCCTCGACATCCTTGGCGGACATAGGGAGGGGCTCTTTGCTGCGTCCGCAGGCGAAGCTGATGATACCATCAACGGCTTGGATCTTGTACCAAGCATCATTGTTCAGGCTACCGTCGACGCGGCGCAGCTCAAAGTTGATGTAGACGTAGCCAGGGTAGAGCTTGCGCTCGACGACATACTTTTTCCCATTGCGCACATCCTCCACCTTCTCGGTGGGGACAAGGGGGGCGCTATGCAAGAGGGCTCCCATCTCCTCGTCCTCCTTGAAGAGGCGGGTGAGATTGTCAACAGCACGGCGCTCCTTGTTGGAAAGGACATGCAGCACGTACCACTGATCTTTACCGGCGGGGATGTGGCGGGAGGAATGAGTCTTGCGTTCGTAAGGACGTGACATAGTGTGTCGCTACTTGCTAAAATGGGGGAAAAAAGCGGGAGGGGGAGAAAAAGGGGGAAAGGCTTGCGTGCTATGCGCGAAATCAAGAGAGCTGGGTGAAGGTCCAGCGAATAACGGTGGAGAGCACGTAGTCAAAGAAGGACACGTAAGCCCCCAGCAGCAGCATAGCAATGAGCACCACAATGGTGGAGCCAGACAGTTCACGATACTTTTTAAAGCCCTTTACCTTAGGATCACTTTCCCAAGGCCATGAGCATTTCTTGAGTTCTCCCTTTGTATTGGAGATGAATAAGGATAATTTGCGAAACATAT
>CAYJOV010000140.1:0-1268 GCA_964371905.1 uncultured Akkermansia sp.
CAAGAATAGCTATCGTGGGCGCTACTGGAGCAGTAGGCGTCGAGATTCTTTCCTGTTTAGAGAGCCGCAACTTTCCGCTGGCTTCCTTGAAACTTCTTGCGTCCAAGCGCTCGGCTGGTAAACAGGTTTCCTTCCGTGGCGAGATGCTCACGGTCGAGGAGCTCACCAAGGAGAGCTTTGCTGATGTGGATATCGCGCTCTTTTCCGCCGGTGGTGGTATCTCGCTTGAGTACGCACCAGCAGCAGCGGCCGCGGGCTGCGTCGTGGTGGACAATTCCTCCGCCTTCCGCCAAGACGACGATGTCCCCCTCGTCGTCCCCGAAATCAACGCTCACGCCGCCTTCAACCACCCTCGCAATATCATTGCCAATCCGAATTGCACCACCATCATCACGCTCATGGCGCTCTACCCACTGCATGTGAAGTACGGTCTCAAGACCATCATCGCAAGCAGCTATCAAGCCGTCTCCGGCAGTGGTCAGCAGGGTATCTCGGAGCTGGAGAGTCAGGTGCGCGCCCTCGTTGATGGGCATCCTGTCGCCTGCTCGACCTACACGCGCCAGATTGCTTTCAACCTCATCCCTCAGATTGACAAGTTCACCGAGAGCGGCTACACCAAGGAGGAGCAAAAGATGCTCGTCGAGGGTCGCAAGATCATGGGCATCTCCGATCTCAACGTCAGCTGCACCTGCGTACGCGTCCCTGTGTACCGCAGCCACTCCATCTCCTGCATCGCGCAATTTGAGCGTCCCATTGACGTGGACGGTGCACGCGCGAGCTACGAGGGATGCGAAGGCATCGCCGTCATGGATGATCCCGAGCAGGGCATCTGGCCTACACCTCTCGACTCGACCAATGGTGACACCTGCTACGTCGGCCGTATCCGCAAGGATCAGGCTATAGACAATGCGCTCAACCTCTGGGTCGTGGGGGATCAGGTGCGCAAGGGCGCGGCTCTCAATGCGGTGCAGATCGCTGAGCTGCTCGTGCGCGGTGCCTAAGAGTACGGGAAAAGCGAAGTTTTTTTTCATGTAGAGCCGCGTGTGGTGCCTGAGGGTGCTGCACGCGGTTTTTTTTACACGAGCTAAGCTGGTGCTGCTGGCTTTCTTATAGCGGAGGCGTCTCGGTGCGCAAAAGGGATGTGTAGATTATTTCCCCAGCTCTGCGTTCTCCAAGGTAACAAGATCACGCAATAAACAAGGCAGATTCGGCAAAAACAAAGTAAAAGAAAAGCCAAGTAAATCACCCTTTAAAACAAAGTAAAAAAA
>CAYJOV010000140.1:1368-6123 GCA_964371905.1 uncultured Akkermansia sp.
AAATCACCCTTTAAAACAAAGTAAAAGAAAAGCCAAGTAAATCACCCTTCCAATCAAAGTAAAAGAAAGACCAAGCAAACCACCCTTCCAATCGAAGCAAACCAAAAACAAATTAAATCCGGCACAACGACAGAAAAAAGTCATGCTACTTCTAATGAAGAATCTTTATTTGCTGAGTGAAAAATCCGTTTCTCACTCAGCAAAACTGTTTTCACACTTGATGAATCAGTGCTTGCTCTTCGGCAGCGCGGCTGGATACGTTCGTATTCGTGTTAGTCCTTGATTATTAATTTGTTTTCCTCGGCATATTTTTCATTGAATACGACCACTTTTCCTTGGTGATTTTGAAAGAGCTGGGTGATGGGCTGTAGAATGATTTGCAGCTGGTCTGTGAGTACGGGGGCGATGTCATCAGGCAGGCTCGGTATGACTAGAATCATGTCCATGATGAGTGTATCCCATTTCAACGATTTAAATAGAGGTGGTAGCAGGGCATTCATTTTAGGCTGACGACCTAGCTTCTCTGCTAATAAAAGGTCTATGCTATCTCTGAATTTAAGCAGTATTTCGAGATAAAACTTTTCTCTTTCTTTCGGTATGCTGCTTCTTGCCTCGACAAGGCTGATACGGTCGCATGAAGGATGAAGCAATACAAACTCCACTCTCTTGACATGCGTGAGGTAGTCTACGTCTTTTTCAATTTGAAAGCACTTCGTTGGATCATAGGGGCCAAATCTCAGCCCTGATTCTTCAATATAGAGTTGAGCTGCCATAGATTAATTTTGAAAATACTCCTCTTCAAATAAACGAATGGATTCGTCTATAATCCCATTCTGTGGAAGACCGTCTTGGAGTAAACAGCTTTGCGTCCACGTCCCCCCCTGCTGACCGACAAAGGTGGGGATTTCCATCTGATTCTGCTTTGCTAGCAAAAAGAGCTTCTTGATGACAAAGTAGGAATGTGTAGCAATAAAGAATTGAATGCCTTTATCGGATAAAATTTTGATGATATCGAGCAGTTTAACTATTGCGTCAGGATGGAGGGCAGACTCGGGCTCATCGATAAAGATAATGGACTCAGGACTTAAAAAACGATTTCCTAAGAGGGTGTCCAAAATGGCTATTTTTTTTATCCCTTCTGCCGCCGTCGTAATGGCAAATTTACTGTTTCCTCTTTTGTAAATCCAAGAACTGGTTGCTTCGTCAAATTCGACTTTGCCTGCAAACATGTTCTCGAGCATCGATCTCGATTGGGCGAACTCCTTATGATTGCGCCCTTTTGTCGTTCTGATCTTTAATGCCTTCACCAAATCTGAATAGGTCGCATCGAATCCAAATTCTTTGTTTTGGTGCAATTGATAAATGACGTCTATGAGAGAGAGTACCTCTTTCGGAGGCAGGAATATAGAGTTCGCATTGCGTGCCGCTATGTTATTACAGCACGCTGTTACTTTTCTTGTCGTGTCTTTACCAAAGGAAAATCTCAGTTCTTCTTTTTCCTCATTTAAAGACAATTTTAAATCTAGCTTGCGCCCTTCTCCTTTTGTAACAAGATCTCCGATTTTTTCTACTTGGAATGTCCAATAGAGTTTATCGCTTAATATCTCAGAAAAATCTTTATACTCTTTACCTCGATGCGTTTCTTCATGACTCTTGATGGCACTATAGAGGGCTTTGAGTAAAAAGGTCTTCCCTGTACTATTGGCACCTATGATCAAATTAATTTTTTGTAGATGCTGACAATTAATATGCGAAATAGGGCCAAAATCCTTAATTTCAAAATCTTTAATCATAAAATACTTTCGTCAAAGCTATATAGTATCTTCAGAGCTGTGTCAAGATGATTTTAGGGCATAGAACATTGCTCCTACATTCTGAGCCATCTTGGGGTGCCGAAAACCCTACCCGATCTATAAGCCTCTGAGGGCTCGTTTAGAAGCTGCGCCGTCCGCGGCTCTCGTCGCGCCATGCGGGGCTGTGGTACTTCTCGGCGATGAGGGTATCAAGACGCTGTTGAAAGTCGGGGAGAGGGGCGTCTCCCTCATGCAGGATGACGCGCTCGCAGAGTCCCTCGGCGAGCTGGTGTATCCAGCCCGTGCTAGGGCTGCATTCTTGGATGAGGCCTTGATGGAGCACCGCTCCTCGGTAGCGCCGCTGCCCTGCTCCTGCGAGCTTCACGCCGGCAGGATTGACGATGTCGCTGGCAACAGGGCTCGCCCAGCAGGCGCGACCCCCATCGGGGGCGTCCTGACTGAGCAGCTCGCAGTCCACTCCATGCGCACGGAGTGCCTGTGCGAGTGCCCCATGGATCCAGAGATAGAGCTCTTGGCTGCTGGGGTACATGCGACCCGTGACGGCGGGCAGCGTGAGGGTGTAGGTCTGTCCGATGCGGTGGTCGACGATGCCACCACCCGTCCAGCGGCGTATGTACTCGACTGTCTCTCCCTCGCGTGGTGGGAAGAGCCCTGCTGCCACCTCGCGCGTGTCAAAGTGTCCGTAGCTCACCGCGGGCAATCGCCAGTCGTAGAGGCGCAGCCACGCGCGTGTGTCGCTGGTGAGCAGCTCATCGGCTGCCATATTCGCGTAGCCATCGCGCGCGAGGGGATCGATCCAGAGATGGAGCTCATCGGGGAGCTGGGCGAGGCTGCTGGGGTCGGGGTGCATTGAGGGAGCTTTTGAGCTTGGTGTCGGCGTCTGAGCCGAGAGGCGTGCTTGAGCGCGCCTTAGTTGAAATTCGGAGGTGCGACGAGCGCGGAGTAGGTGCGCGTGTACTTGTTCATGAAGACGGCGGGCTTGGGCATGGCGCGGCGGCCGCGGCGTACTTGGTCGATGACGTGCATGCCTTCCTCGGTGACAACGGTGACGGAGATGTTGACCGAGCTGATTTTGGCGTTCTTGAGTTTTTCGCCGTTGACGAGGATGTTGCGGCTGGTGATGACGACTTCTTCATTCTTGCCCTTGGAGTTGATGATGGAGACGGCTTTTGTCTCTACAGTGGTGCGACCCGACTCGATGTCAGCATCCTCGGGGCAGTGTTCGATATTGAACACGAGGTTCATATCGAGGATATTCTCGCAGAGGAAGTTGTCCTGCTCTTCCTTCTCAAATCGGCGGTAGGCTCCCTCGAGGTTCGTTGTGCCCATGAGGTCTTCGTAGGCATCGCGCGGGCTAATCGTCTGGCGGTAGAGCGAGAAGAGGGGGAAGGCGTTGACCCCCTTGGCTCCGCGGTCTCCTACTCCGATGTTGAGGATCTGGTCGCGGTAGAGGAGGCGGTAGCCCACGGCGTTGACATCACCTTGGGTATCGATGTTGTGCGCCTTGGCGGTGCGGTAGTTCTGACGCAGGTCGTTGTTGCTGCTCACGGCAGGGTTGCGGTCAAAGGTGCTGGCAAAGAAGATGATCTGCGTGGAGTGGGGGAAGGCACTCTTCTTGCGGCGGCTCTTGCCACGGCGTGAGGCATCGCTCATTTCTTTGCTCGCTGCATCGTCGGACTGCGCGAAGAACCATTCATAGTCGTCCTCGCCGCGCCCTAGCTGCATGGCTTGGAAGTCATTGACGAGTGCTTGGAGGGCGACGCTGGCGCGTGAGCTCGTCTCTACCTCGTCGCGTGCATCCTTGTAGATGTCAATGCCTTGATTGGTCATGGTCATGATGACAAGGACGAGGATGGTGGTGATGGTCATGGCTACGAGGAGCTCGATGAGGGTGAAGGCGCGCTGGATGGCCGCAGGGAAGAGTTTTTTCTTCATGTCATGTAAAGTGGGGCTGTGATCGCGGGGAGAGAGGATGCTCTAGGGGGGAGAGGAGGGGCGAGGTGGTTGAGCCTAGGCTCTAGCGGCGGAAGGAGAGGTTGGTAGAAAAGACGGGCTGGGAGAAGTCGCTCCACGTCTTGCTCCTGTAGCGCGCGGGATCAGTGGGGAAGAGGCGGTAGAAGTCGGCGCGGTAGATGACCTGTGCCCCCCAGGGGTCTTCGTCATCGCTGGAGACGTAGTTGGTCGGGTTGGCTCCCTTGGAGATAACACCAGGCTTCACCGCTATTCTGTACTCGCCATCGCTGTGGGGCTCTAGCTCGCTCATGCGTACGAGAAAGACGGGACCTTCTGCTTGGCGGATGGAGTCGCGGTGGATGGGATTGTTTAGCGGGGTGGCCATGGTGATGCGCTCGACGCGTGCGGGGTCTATGGTGGAGTTGCGCGGGACTGGGGGGTAGCTGCCATCGGCGCGGGGGCGCTTGCTGATGTCGGCACGGTAGGTAAAGATGGCGATGCTGGTGCCTGGGCGTTTGGAGTTGAGCATCCAGTAGAAGCTTTTGTCAAAGGGGGTGATGTACTTGGTGGGTGAGCTTTTTGTGGCCGAGACGGCGGCGCGCTCGTTGGGGCGCAGGGTTTCCATCTCGGAGCGTAGTACGGTGATGATGCGTCCCGATTGCTCGCGGGCGAGGGCGGCGGTGAGCATGGACTTCACCGGTGCAAAGAGGGTCATAAAGATGCCTAGCAGCATACCGATGATGGCGATGGCGAGCAGGGTTTCAACGAGGGTGAAGGCGCGTGCGCGTGGGCGGCGTGTGGCGTGAGATTTCATACGGGGGGGATGAGAGGGGAGACGCTAGGGGGGGAAAAGGGGGGGAGCTAGCAGGAGAGAGAGGACGGGGGAGGAGGGCGGGGGAGGGCGGAGGAGGGCGGAGGCGGTGTGGCGTGGCGTGGCGGGGCGTGGCGGTGTGCGGCTTAGAATTCGTCCTAGTCGTCTTTCTTGTTG
>CAYJOV010000141.1:0-6095 GCA_964371905.1 uncultured Akkermansia sp.
GCGAAGCGAGTTTATGCCGGATTGCGACTTGATGGACTCTACCTAATCAAGTACGAAAGCCGCAGTTCCTTCATTAACTACTGCCAAAGTAATATGAAAAGCTTTCACTTATCGTTGTCTTTTAAATTCCCTTGAACGACTATTTCTTTGACCTCTTCTATCCCTGTCCTATACCTTTTAGGAAGGTTTCCCCATTGTTCAAAATCATGAATTAATTGAATACGCATAATTTCATAGGGTAAATTCTGATGAGATCTTTGATAAAAAATAAGATATGCTTTTTTGTTATCACTTATTTCTAAGATATAGCCTTCGGTATTTGTAGGGGAATGATAAGCCATCTCATTCTTGTAATACGCTTTGGTGGAAGGGCTCTTTTTCAATATGCTTTCGACTTTGTATTGACTCGTGCCTACGGGGATGGAAATTGGATCGTATGGTTTTGCTTGAGCGCATGGAGTGTAGAGTAATTCCATGCTTGTTAGGACAGATAGAATGAAAACACTCATGATAATTGCATAGATTGGAGATTTGTTGGACTCTATGCCAGAGTCCTATCTATTGAGAGCACTTTGGAGCTCCTCTTGTTCAATAAAGATTGTTTTTCTGCTGCGCCTTTCCCAAAAAAAGGGGCAGTCCGTGCCGCGTCTCACTCAGGTGAGTCTCGCGATCTTGGACTGCCTTTGTAGGTGTGTAAGCTTTCTAGTGTTTTAGCCCAGTGTGGTGCACATACGCGTGATGAGCTCGCGTAGTTCTACGTCGCTCTCCATCTTGCGCTCGATGGTGCGGGTCGCGTGGATCACGGTGCCGTGGTCGCGCTTGCCAAAGGCTGCACTGATGCTCTGGAGTGAGAGGCTGGTGAAGCGGCGCGCGAGGTACATGGCGATTTGGCGGGGGTGGGCGATCTTTGCCGTGCGACGTGTGCTGCACAGGTCGTTGATCTTGAGATTGAAGACGTCGGCTACATGCTCTTGGATGTCTTCGATGCTGATTTGTTTTTTCTCTTCCTTGCGGAGGAGGTCACGTAGCTGGATGCGTACGTCATCGATGGTGACTTCACGGTGGGTGAAGCTGGCGAAGCTCGCCATTCTGATGAGGGCTGCTTCGAGGCGGCGCACGGAGCAGGTGATGTTCTTGGCGATGAAATCGAGGATGTCATCACCGACCTTGCTCTGCCATTGGTTGCGCTTTTGGCGCAGGATGGCGAGGCGGGTTTCGAGGCAGGGGCGTGCGATGCTTGCAGTCAGGCCTTGTTCAAAGCGTGAGGTGAGACGCGCGTCCATGGTGGTGATCTCGCTGGCAGGGCAGTCCGAGCTCATGATGATCTGCTTGCCACTGGCGAGCAGGGCATTGAAGGTGTGGAAGAACTCTTCCTGTGTCTTCTCCTTGCGGGCAAGGAATTGGACATCATCAATGAGCAGAATGTCTGCATTGCGGAACTTGCGGCGGAAGCTCGTGAGAGCCTCGCCCTTCTTGCTCATGGCCTCGATGTAGGCATTGGTGAAGTCTTCACTGGTGATGTAGAGGACTTTCTTGCCTTCATGTGTCGTGGCGATAGCATTTCCTATGGCGTGTAGGAGGTGGGTCTTGCCGAGCCCTGGCCCACCGTGGATGAACAGGGGGTTGAAGAGCTTGCCGTCGGTTTTGACGATGGCATTGGCGGCGGCGAAGGCAAAGGTGTTGCTTGGACCTTCGATGAAGTTCTCAAAGAGGTAGTCCTTGTTGATACCTGTTTGAGGAGATTGGGGTTGGCGAGACTTGATCTTTTTGCCTCGTGTGCGGGTTGTTGGGTGTGGGGTTGATGTGAGATTAGAAGTTTCTTGGATGCCAGCGGAGTCTTCACTCTGCTGACCTTGCATGATGAATTCTATCTGACGAGCGGCGTCGAGGACGCGTGCCGTCGCGTTGGTTATGCTTTGCTGGTAGTTCACCTCGACCCATGCGATGGGGAGGTCTTCGGGGTACTGGAGCTGTAGGCTTGTTCCAGTATCCTTGACCAGTGTCAGCTTGGAGATATAGGCATCGTAGCCGTACTCTCCCAAGCCTTCGTGGTTGCGCATATTATTGACGATGCGCTTCCAGAGCTCGCGCTCTTTTGTGGGTTGACTCATGTTAGGGATAAGGGTGATTGTGTGATAGGTATGGGGGGAAGGGCTGCTAGCTTACTTCGTCCCCTAGGGCGTTGCGGAGGACAATATGCCATGGGGAATCGGTTAGAAAAAGCAAATTTTTGAGCGCAGCGAGTGAGTCCGTGATAAGGTGGCGTTCCATCGCAGTTCCACGTTAAATTTTTTTTGAAAGGGGAGGTGCTACATTACTTAAGAAAACTTGATGGTTTTATGTTATTTTATAAAAATAATTTAAAAAAATAACTAAATTATTTTTCAGAATTGCTTCATTATTATGATGTTGCGATTTCTATAAATCTCTGTGATACGTTTAATGTTTTGTCCTGCAAAACAGCCCCTTCCCGCAAGATGTTCTCATGTGAAAATTATTTCATTGTGCATCTAGCATTAGGAGCTAAAAAAAGGGCTCTTTTGATATACACTTTTAGATGTCGTGATGCAGAGCGGCTAGAAGCGGTTTCTTCGCGCTTGATTATTGTCCTCATTTTGTATAGTATCATTCTCAACATGGAAACACCCACGCTAGATGAACTTTTTGACGCAATTTTACGCGCTCGTCAACGCGTCTATGAGGTTGGCTCTTGTACTCCCTTGCAGCTCTTGGATATAAAGAATATTGATGCGCAGATCTATGTGAAGCGCGAGGATCTGGGCCCCATCAAGGCCTACAAGTGGCGCGGTGCCTACAACTGCGTGGTGAATCTGAGCGAAGCGCAGCGTGCCCGCGGAGTTGTCGCTGCCAGTGCTGGCAATCACGCCCAAGGTGTCGCTCTCGCAGCGAAGAAGCTGGGCTGCCACGCGCATATCTTTATGCCGCGCTCCACCCCTGAGGTCAAGCAGCGCGCCGTTCGCAAGCACGGCGGCGATCAGGTGAGTATCTATCTCGTAGGCGACTCCTATGATGCCGCCTCGCATGCGGCTAAGATCTACGCCGCGGACAATGAGCTCCAATTCGTCCACCCCTACGACGATCCCACCACCATCGCGGGGCAGGGGACCTTGGCCGATGAGGTCGTGATGAATGGTCCTGGGCGCTTCGATCATATCTATCTCCAGATAGGCGGCGGGGGGCTAGCGGCTGGAGCGGCGTGTTGGTTCCGCCACTTCTGGCCTGATACGCGCCTCGTGGGCGTGGAGGGGGTCAATCAAGCCTGCATGAAGACCGCCTTTGACGCGGAGCAGCGCGTCGCACTCCCCTATGTTGATGTCTTCTGCGATGGCACGGCGGTACGTATCGCGGGCGAGACCACCTATCCTCTCTGCAAGGAGCTGCTCGATGAGATCATCACCGTGAGTAATAAGGAGGTCTGCGATGCCATGCGCGCGCTCTGGGATAGCCTACGCGTCGTCCCCGAGCCCTCGGGGGCACTGGGGGCTGCCGCCCTGCTCCAAGACTGGGACAAGGGCGTTATCAAGCCAGGGGATCGCTGCCTCATCATCCTCTCTGGGGCGAATATGGACTTCTCCCAGCTCGCCTCCGTCGCCAGCATTGCCGACGAGCGTCACCGCCATCGCATGCTGCGCTACCTGCGCATCCCCATGGAGACGAAGCGTGGGCAGGTGCTACGCTATCTCCAGCATATCCCCAAGGGGGTGCAGCTGCGCGAGGTGCAGTATGGGCGCATCGCGGGGGATATCCAGTACCCCGTCTTTGGCGTGCTCGGGACGGAGGATGACTTTGCCGAGATTGATCGACGGCTCACCGAGAAGGGACTCAGCGCGGAGGACGTCTCGCAGGATGAGGATGTGCGCTTTCGCATGATCTCCTGTGATAGGACACGACTCTCACATCCCGTGTTTTTCGTCATCGAGTTCCCCGAGCGTCCCGGTGCCTTCTATGAGTTCATGTCGATGATGGGGGCTTATGCCTCGCTATGCTACTTCAACTATCAGTATTCGGGTGAGCATGTAGGGCGCGCCTTTGTGGGCTTTGAGTTCGACTCACGCGAGGATCGTGATCTCTGCCGCCAGCAGGCCGATGCGCTGCGTGGTACGACGATTCAGGGGCTCCATGAGCTCAGCGATAGCGTGCGCCGCCGCGTGTTGGGGGCGATGTCGGTTCATCCCGAGGAGGGTACACTCTAATCCCATTTCATCATGACTACACCCAGCCTGATTCTAGCCTCCCAGTCCCCGCGTCGTCGCGAGCTCCTCGAGCGCGAGGGGATGAGCTTCACCGTTCACCCCAGCGATGCTGAGGAGATTCATGATCCCGACATGCCTCTCGAAGAGCTCTGCGCGCACAATGCCGCGCTCAAGGCGCTCGATATAGCCGCGCACTATCCCGATAGCATCGTGATTGGTGCTGATACGCTAGTCTACATCGATGACATGCCGCTGGGCAAGCCCAAGGATAGGGACGAGGCTCTCGCCATGCTTACACGCCTGCAAGGGCGCGCTCACTGTGTCTGCACCGCGGTGGCGGTCTGCATGCCCGAGGGGGAGAGGCGTGACTTTGTGGAGAAGAGCTACGTGCGCTTTCTTCCCCGCACGCGCGAGCAGCTTGAGCATTATATAGAAGTGGTCTATGTCATGGACAAGGCGGGCGCCTACGCCCTCCAAGACAAGGAGCATCTGCTCATCGAGTCGGTGGAGGGCGATAGGGACAATGTGATTGGCCTGCCTGTGACGCGTCTGCGTGAGGTGCTCGCTTGTGAGTGAGACAAAGTGATCCCATGGCTATCACATAGAGCTTGACAGGCGGGCGCATTGTGCTACATTTTCAATATGGATCATACAACGCCTCAACGTCCGTCTTTTTTGACTCTGTTGATTTTGCGCCCTTTTTTTGTTTTTTGGAGGGCGCTTTTACTCTTTTTTATTGCTGTTGTTTTCACTCTTACTCTTGATTATTATCAGTTTAAGCATTGGGCGAGCAACGTCGTGCTAGGAGAGAATCTCATCGAGCTCGGGGATGCGACCATGCACAACGCTGAGCATGAGCTCAAGTATGTGTATGTCTCCGCTCCCGCCAAGGATATCGGTACATGTACCGACAGTACATTCGGCATGACATCGGGCGGGATCTCCCTGCAAAGGGATGTGGAGATTTATTCACGCGTCAGGGAGGGGGTGGACTCAGCTTTTACCTACTCGACTCAATGGAATGATCATATCGTGAGCTCGTATCCTGAGGATAAGGGCTATGAGCACGCCAATGATGGCTGTAGTTTTTTCATCCCCGAGGCGAGCTTTGTGAATGACGATGTGCGACTCGGTCCCTACAGACTCAGTGGCTCCTTTATCCGTGCCTATGTCGAGTCGCGTACCTCATCTGTCCTTCTCCCTCTTGAGGGGCTGAAGATTCCTGATGAGTATAAGGATCGCAGCTATGTTAAAGATGGCTATCTCTACGTCAGCAAAAAGCCCTACACGGCAGAGCAATTGGCTCAAGCTCAGCCACCCGCTCCCCAGATTGGCGATTTGCGCCTTTCTTGGCGCTCCACTCCCAATACGAAACCCGTATTGAGCTGCATAGGCTTACAGCTCAAGGGGGAGCTAGAGCCTTTTGATGAAGGTGGTTACTGGGTCGATAAGGGCTCTGTGAGCGTGCAGCATATGATTGATACTAAGGAAGAGGCGGAGGTTGAGACGATGGAGGAAGGGTTTTTGGGAATGTTTTTCATCTTCTGGCTCTGTCTCATTCCTCTGATGTTTTATCTGAGCCGTCCTTGGCGTAAGCCATCGAGCTTCTGGATGCGCTGGGTGAGGAGCTACGGATACGTGAGCTCGATGTTCGTCTCGATGATCATCTTCTTTACCATGTACGGAGTGGCGATCTTGGTGAGCTCTCCTGTTACAGGTGTGGGCTTTCTCGCGCTCGGTGTGGGGCTTGGGTGGTACCTTTATCGCCGTTGTGCTCCAGCTCCCGAGGCGGGGGGAGAGGAGTGAGAGCAGCCGTGCACTGCTGACAAAAAGGGAGCTCTCAGATGAGAACTCCCTTTTTGTCGCGGCATGTAGCAGATG
>CAYJOV010000142.1:0-5980 GCA_964371905.1 uncultured Akkermansia sp.
CCGCCATTGAAGGTGGTGGGGTAGTCGCAGTAGTGCTTGAACATGATGGTGTGCCCCGTGTAGTCCTCGGGATGCCATGCGTAGTCTGTGCCCTTGTGATTGTAGCTCGCGCTGGGCTTTTTGCCCGCGAGCAGCTCGGTCTCGGGGGGGAAGACAGTCTCGACCTTGCCTTCATGGGGGAAGGGGCCTATGATCTTCCACGGCACGTTGGCTTGGCGCACATAGGCGAATTCCGTGTCAGCCATGTACCTATCGCGGAAGGCGAGCACTCTGTTCTCATAGGCGGCAAAGCCCTTGAGCAGCTCGTTCTGCTGGCTGGGAAGATTGGAGTAGTAGACAAAGAGCGGGTCTTTGAAGACGTCGCCGTCGTAGCTGGGGTGGGGATTGTTCCACAGCGGCTCACTGCCAAAGGCGAGGCTACCAAAGATGGGGGTCTGTCTCATGTGGTCGCGGCTGTCGACCATGGGTAGGTCGGGCCAAGCGCAGAGGATGGCTCCCATGCCCTGCGCGTGCTTGAAGGGGCAGGGGCGGCGGAAGTAGAAGGTGGCGGCGAGCTCGAAGGGGTCGAGGTGATTCAGATAGGTCTCATGCGAGTCGATGTAGCGCGCGCCCTTTGAGGGGTGGGAGCGGCGTAGCAGGCGACCTGTCCAGATCTGCTCGATGGGGCGATTGACCCCCTTGGGCGTTGCCAGCCCGTGCTGCCAGCGTATGACCTGACGACCAGCCTTTTCTACCGCATCGTAATAGCGCTTGAGCGTGGCGGCGCTGACACGCTCGTGTGCCTTGACCTCATCGGTGCCGATGTGGATGTAGGGCATGTCCTCGGCGGGGACGAGGGCGGCCATCTCGGCGATGAGCTCTTCGAGAGCCTTGGTCGCCTTCTCATTCTCCATATTCTTGAGTCCGAGAGCTTTGCGGAATGCCGCCGTGTGACCGGGCATGTCCATCTCGGGGATGAGCTGGATGTTGCGCAGGGCGCAGGCCTTCACGAGGGCTTTGAATTCCTCCTGCGAGTAGTTTTTACCCGGCCAGCGGCTCTGGTTCTCAGGGCGGTTGAGCTCGGGGTAGAGCTTGCTTTCCAAGCGCCAGCCGTAATTCTCGGTGAAGTGGAAGTGGTAGACATTGTACTTGAGGCGTGACATGACCTCGAGCTGATCCATGATGTAATCGACGGGCATGTAGTTGCGCCCGACATCATTCATAAAGCCGCGGACCTCAAAGTCGGGCCAGTCGACGATCTGACAGCTGGCAAGAGTCGTTTGCTTGTCACGACGCAGGATGAGCTGCATGAGCGTCTGCATGCCGTAGTAGAGCCCGCGCTCGTCCTCGGCTTGAATACTCGCCCCCTTGTCGGTGACGGAGAGCAGGTAGGCTTCCTTGCGCTGCCATGCTTCTTTCGCCTCGGAGGGCAGCTTGATGGGGGCGAGCTCGAAGCTGATGGCAAAGGCGGCACTCGTCCCCTCGGGGGCTATCTTGACCTGATGCTCCTTGAGGTATTCGGTCAACTGAGAGCGCATGAAGGCGATCTTGTCTTTGTCCTTCGCCTTCTCGGGCAGGGTGAGGCTCACGGTGTTGAGCTTGATCTTGCCCTCTGACCATTGGCAGGACTGGGGCAGGGGGAGCAGCGGGGGCTGCTCGGCGGAAAATATCTTGTAATTGGCCCCGTGGGCGGGGTATTTCATCTCGGCTGAGATCTGCCCTGATAAAAAACTAAGTCCTACGATGGCGGAAAACATCGCGTATTTCACGCATGAGCGGACTCGACCTAGGGACAGCGAATCTAGTGCTTTGGTCATTCTCTCACTCTAATAGAGTGCCCTCTATCTGTCAAGCTAGAATCTTCGCGTCTCAAAACAACTCGCTAGCCCCAAAAAGGGATGTCCCACGTGGAACATTGAGCCGCGACGAGAGGTCAATCTTACCTCCCTCCTTCTGGCCTAGGCAAGGTTACGAAGAGAGGGAGGATTACTCGCGCGGTGGCATTGTATTTGAGCTCATCGAGGAGGACAAACTGCAAGTCAAATAAGCACAAGTCCGCTTCTGTGAAGGTGAGACGATCGCAAAAAAGGGAAAAAATTATCTAGGACCCTCGCTATCATCGTCGTATCATCCCAACAAACACAGCCCCAATTAAAATCAGCAACTTACAAACTTAATCCACTCATTTTAAAAGGGATTCATTTTTTGTCATCGGATGGCATGAGCGGAAAAAGAGTTTTACAGATCGACTTTGATATGCTAGAGTGTGAGCTGCTAATTCATTTAAGCTTTAAATTATGAATCATCCAACATCACGTCGACAGTTCTTGCAAAAGCTCGGATTATTCTCCGGAGCTCTCGCTGCAAGCCCGTTTTTATCTAGCACAGCCTCTGGTCTAGTCGTTCCCAACTCACTTGGCGAAGGTGATAAATATCTCCCCAAGAGCCCCTATCCCTTTGGGCCCATGGAGAGCTATCCCTCACGCCCCGCAGGATCGACCTACATGGGCGATTTTTGTGCTCCTAAGTTAGAAACAGTGCGCATGGGCTTTATTGGTGTCGGTCGTCGTGGTAGCTCGATGCTCAGCCTCATGCTCAATGTCCCCGGTGCTGAGGTCGTAGGTGTCTGCGATATTCATGAAGATGTCGCCAAGGCAGCTGGTGACATGGTGCTCAAAAAGTCCGGCAAAGAAGCCAAGGTCTACTACGGTGATGAGCAGACCTATATCAAATTCCTCAAGGAGGTCAAGCCTGACGTCGTCCTCGTCGCCCCCAGCTGGGAATGGCACGCACGCGTCACCTGCGACGTGATGCTCTACGGCGCACACGTCCTCGTCGAGGTCCCCATGGCTGTCTCCATCAAGGAGCTCTGGGAGATCGTCGATACGAGCGAAAAGACCAAGAAGGTCTGCATGCAGCTTGAGAACTGTAACTACGGCCGCGAAGAGCTCCTCTTCCTCAACATGGTACGCCAAGGCGCCATCGGTGAGCTCCTCCACGGTGAGGCTGCCTACATCCACGACCTGCGCTACGAGATGAAGGACGAGCATGGCCGCCACACAGGCTCATGGCGTACCTATCACTATGCGAAGCGCAACGGCAATGTGTACCCCACGCACGGTCTTGGCCCTGTCGCTCAGTACATGAACCTCGCTCGTGGGGAGGACAACTTTGGCCGCCTCGTTTCCTACTCCAGCCCTGCGCTCGGTCGCAAGGCATTCGCTGAGAAGACCTGGCCTGCTGACCACAAGTGGAACAAGCTCGCCTACGAATGCGGCGATATCAATACCTCTATCATCAAGACCACACTCGGACGCACCATCATGCTCCAGTGGGACGAGACCTCGCCTCGCCCCTACAGCCGTCACAACCTCATCCAAGGCACGCTGGGCACGCTCACAGGCTATCCTACCCGCGTTGCGGGCGAGCTGCTGGGCGATGGCAACTACCACAAGTGGATCCAAGACACAGACATGGACGAGCTCTACAATGTGGAGAGCAAGGGTCTGGAAGAGCTTTACAAGAAGCACAAGAACCCTGTCTTCAAGGAAGCTGCAGAGCTGACCAAGAAGCTCGGCGGCAATCCTCTGCAAGCCATCTACGACAAGTACGAGCACCCCCTCTTCAAGCGTGCGGGTGAGATCGCGACGAAGATGGGCGGCCACGGTGGTATGGACTACCTCATGCTCTACCGCGCCATTGAGTGCTTCCGCAAGGGTGAGCCCATGGATCAGAATGTCTACGAAGGTGCCTACTGGTGCGCCTGCGCCGAGCTCACGGAGAAGTCCGTGGCTATGGGTGGCATGCCCCAGCTCTTCCCCGACTTCACACGCGGTGACTGGAAGACGACGAAGCCTTTGGGCATTGTCGAATAATCTTTCATCCCCATGTCAACACAATACCGAGCTTCTGAAAGGAGGCTCGGTATTTTTTTAGGGGCGACGGCACGCAGCGTATTCTGATGAAGTGCTTATTTTTTCAATTCCTTGAGCTTGTCGCGGGCGGGGCGGTAGCCTTGCTCTGCGGCTTTTTGGTACCACTCGACGGCTTTGCTCTTGTCCTTGGCGACTCCTATACCTTCTTCGTAGAGGCTGGCCATGAGTGCTTGGGCTTCGGGGCTTCCCAGCTGGACGGCGTAGTGAGCGAGGCGCAGTGCCTCCACGGGGTCAGGTGAGACACCGCGCCCCTCGGCGTAGCAGTGGGCGAGCAGCACGGCGGCGCGGTCATCGCCGTCGTTGGTCGCGAGCTTGAGATAGCGGGCGGCTTCGCGTGAGTTTTTCTTGGTTCCATGCCCGAGGTAGTAGCAGCGTCCGAGGTAGTAGGAGGCACCGGGCGCGCCTTCTTTCGCGGCGGATTTGTACCAGCGAAGGGCGCGCGTGCGGTCTTGCTTGGTGCCTTTGCCTTCGTAGTAGCGATGGGCGAGCTCGAGCTGCGCCTCATAGTCTCCCTTCTCGATTTGCTCTTGGAGCTGCTGGATGCTCGGGGTGGCGAGGCTGAGGGGGCTGAGGCAGAGCCATGAGAGGAGGGCGGAGCGCGTGAGAGTATTCATACTTTGATTGTAGCCAGAAATGCACCTGCGTCAATATCATTTTGCTTCAGTAGAAAGCTCCGAGGAGGGGGGATTTTTTCAGATCATGGCTGAGTTCTGCCTTGTGATCGGGCGAAATTGTGCTATACTGCGTGCTAACATGAGATGCTCTATTTCCTCGTTTTCTTCATTGGCTATCCTTCCCAGCTGTTTGTTGGGTGCTTTCATGATGAGCTGTTCGCCCGCTCCTATTGACTATATTGATCGTCCAACGGTTGTGGTGGAGCGCAATGATCTCTACTCAGATCTGCTCTCCCTGCTCAATCCCGCCGATCGCAAGACGAAGGCCGCGCAAGAGGAGGCTCGCTGGCTGGCGGACAATTCCTTTAAGGCGGGTGCGGGTCTTTCGCGCGTCTATGACTCGAACTTCCCCGGCTGGTCGGGGAATTATCTCGTCAACATGCATATTCAAGAGCGCGGCCTCTGCTGGCATTATCAGCATGATCTCTTTGGCGAGCTGCGTCGCCGCCCCTTGCGCTTCTTTGACCTCGGCACCACGACGCGCGATATGAACAAGGGCAGTGCTCATAGCTGTGTCTTCATCAAGGCAAAGGGCGGCAAGTGGCCTTATGCGATGGTGATTGATCCTTGGAAGTGGAATGGCCGCTCCGAGGTATCCAAGGCTTGGAAGCTCGATCAGGACGACTGGCAGAGCACGCCGCACCTCGCGGCTCATCTGAAAACGATCTACCCCGAGGGGCACAAGACTCCCATGGAGTTCTGGTACTTTATTCGCAACAAGAAGGGAATCTATGTGAATTATGATGCCGCCTCGATGCGCAGCTCGCAGCAGTACAAGTACATGTATGACTCGATCAAGAAAAAGAGCGAGGAGCGTCAGGGCAAACCAACGAATTATTAACCAGACAGGCTGAGTTCGCAAAATTTGAACTTGAGTATTCTGATGAAGTCGGTATGATAAGCAGCATCAACTCAACCGTTCACTATTTACGCTCACTGAGTATCTTTTTTTCCCATGGCTAATTTAAATAAAGTAATGATCATCGGCAATCTGACGGCAGATCCCGAGCTACGTCAGACTCCACGCGGGACTCCCGTCACCGAATTGCGCCTCGCTGTCAATCGCTACATCGGCGGAGGCGCCGAGGGTGGGGAGCGTCGCGAGGAGACGACCTTCCTTGATGTCACCTGCTGGAGTCGCCTCGGCGAGATCGCAGCGACCTACTTGCAGAAGGGGCGCCCTGTCTTCATCGAAGGGCGTTTGCAGATGGACTCGTGGGAGGACAAGCAGACAGGCCAGAAGCGCAGCCGTATTCGCATCGTTGCGGAGAATCTGCAACTGCTAGGCGGTCGCGATGGCGCGGCTGGTGCTCCCAATGGCGGCGGTGGCGGCAACTACCGTCAGAATAATTACAACAACGCAGGCGGTGGCTATCAAGAGAGTGGTGGCGG
>CAYJOV010000143.1:0-5894 GCA_964371905.1 uncultured Akkermansia sp.
TCTACTACCCCAGCGACAAGCCCGCGCAGGCCGAGCCCATCAAGCTCCAAATCAAAGGAGGCAAGATCAACGGACTCTACCACCTCGGCGACGGCAGCAAGGCATGGGCATTCATGAAGCGTCACTCCGTCAACGGCTATGTCGAGATCCTCTCCCCCCGCCTCCATCTCATTCTCCCCGTTGCAGCCCTCACACAGCTCAAGGACGGCGACTGCGATGCGCTGCTACGACGCTACGAAGAGCTCCTTGCCGAGCAGCAAGAATCCTTGGGGCTCGGCAAATACATCCCCCTCCCTCTCAACCGCCTCAACCTACTCCCGTGGAGCGCAGGCGGCATAGCCCAGCACGAGCAAGGGATACTCATCAACGTGGAAGAAATCCCCGAGCTCCTCCTCAAAGACCGCCTTGCCACCCCCTTCTCCGAGCTCGCCCACGTGCTGCTCAACAGCTACACCGCACTCATCCCCTCGGGGCAGGGTGAGCTCGCCGATGCACTGGCACGCCTCCTACGCGAAGCCGCCCTCTACCCCAGCTACAAAGCCCGAGGCTACCTGCCCACCAAAGGCATCTACGATGAGAGCGTCTACGATCAATTCACACGCAACATTCTCAATGAACGCCATCTGTGGAATGCCTCCCCCACCCCACTGGGAGGCGATCTACGCGAGGACATGCTCATCGAGACATTCATCCCCCTCTGGACTCTCTATCTCTACTGCAGTGAAGTGGCGCAGGACGAGAGCTTCATCCCGCGACTCATGGAGCGCCTACGCCTGCTCTCCACCCAGCAGCTCAGCGCGAGTGCGTGGCGCATCGCCTTTCTCAAGGCACTCTGTGATGCCACACGGCTCAATCTCAGCGACTTTTTCATCCACACCCGCATGCTCGCCCCTCTGAACCGCCCCGTCTACACGGCATCTCAGAGCCAGCACATCATCCTCAACATGAACCACGTGAAGGAGGTCTGGCAGTACGCTCAAAAGTACCCACGCCCCAGCATCCCCACCCTTCATCTGCTCAGCCTAGACAAGCTCCCCTTCTACCAGAAGAAACCCGAGCTCAAGCTCAGACGAGACACGCCACTCCAGAGCAAGCAGCAACGCCTCGTCATCCCCAACCACATGCTCCAAGGCGTACTCGCCTACGAAGTCTATGCGGGCAAGCAACGCCTCAAAACCGAGTTTCCGACGAGCACCGAGCAAGGCATCTCTGGTGCAAGCATCGAGATCCGTCCTGACACCACGCACGTCGACGCGCTTGGCTGGGATGGCACACGGCTCACCATCTACAAAAAATAATCAACGCAGGTTTAAGCCAAATCTAGCACGCTTGTATAGCACTTTTGTACTTGCGAAGGCGCATCCAATTTGATAGCATGTAGGCAATCATTTCTATTTATGCTTGAAGCCCGCCATATCTCACTCCAAATCCCCGTTGCAGATCAAGAAGAGCCCCTAAAACTCCTTGACGACATCAATTTTTGCATCCCCCGCGGTCACTTCATGGCAATCGTCGGTCCATCAGGCTGCGGGAAATCCACCCTCCTCAAGACCATCGCCGACATCAAGGAAGCGAGCGATGGTGAGTTTAGCTGGTGTGGGCGCAACCTGAGCGAAGAAGACTTCGATCCAGGGGAGGTAGGCTATGTCCCCCAATTCAGCATCGCCTACGAAGAACTCACCGTCGATGAGAACATCGAAAGCGCCGCCCGCCTCCGCGTCGCCGCTGACGAAGAAACGCTCAACGCCCTCATCGACGACGTGCTTGAGGAGACAGGGCTCGTCGACATCGCCGACCGCCCAGTGAAGCTCCTCTCTGGCGGGCAAAAGCGACGCCTCGCCCTCGCCATGGAGCTCGTCTCCCACCCCCGACTCCTCCTCTGCGACGAGGTCACCAGCGGACTCGACCCGAACTCCGAGCGCGAGATCGTCGAGCTACTCCACCAGCTCAGCCGCCGCGAGGGACGCATCGTCATCTCCGTCACCCACAGCCTCGCCCAGATGGAGCTCTACGACAGCCTCATGGTACTCTACGCGGGAGCACTCGCCTACCATGGTGCCCCCAACACCATGAATCACTACTTTGGGGTCAATAGCTTTGAAGAGGTCTACCCCGTGCTCTACCTCCGCGACTCAGACGGATGGAGACACAGCTGGCTCAAGCATCGCAAGGCCTACTACATCAGCCTTGAGGAAGAGCACCGCCAGCGACAGCAACACGACCCCGTCCTTCAGGCACCTACTCAACCAATCGCGACCGAGAGCGAAGAGCTTGAGGAGTTGGATCGCTGGGCCGTCTTTGAGTCCAAGCAGCTCAACCCCATCCAGCAAGCCGAGGCTTCACGCGCAAAAACGGTAGAGCAGAGAAGAATAGACCCCAGCAGGCCCACCCTGCCTCCCCCCGCACATGAAGAAGGACACAGCCTGCCCTCCCCGCTGAGCCAGATGATCGTGATGCTCCAGCGTCGCTTCACCATCCTGATACGCGATCGCTCGCAGCTCATGCTGCAAATCGCCATGATCATCCTCTTCCCCATCCTCGTCTCGCTCTTCTCCAGCAAGGGGCTCGACCAGCTCGTCACGCTCAGCGACTCACAGGGCAGCGACCTCGCCGCTGAGATACAGGCGCAGCAGGTCCAGTCCGAGGTACGCGCCGTCGTCGGCTCGGCCGTTTCAGGCATCATCATGTTCCAAGTCATCCTACTCGGACTCATGGGCTCCAACAACGCCGCTCGCGAGATAGCCGCCGAGCGACTCATCATGGAGAAGGAAAAATTCGCAGGCGCGCACCCATTCGCCTACCTCGGCTCCAAGCTCCTCTACCTCAGTGTGCTCATCCTCGTCCAGAGTCTCTGGATGTTCCTCTTTGTCCAGCACTTCTGGCCGCTGCGAGGCGATACGATGAATCACCTCCTCTTCCTCATCCTCGCCAATGCCGCTATGACCAGCACCTGCCTTGCCATCTCGGCCAATAGCCGCACCCCCGAGCAGAGCTCGCTTCTGAGCATCTACCTCGTCGGCTTCCAGCTCCCACTCTCAGGAGCAGTCCTCGCACTGCCCGCAGGAGTCGCCATGCTCACCCAGCCCTTCATCTCCGCCTACTGGGCATGGAGCGGTAGCATCGAGGGAGGCATCCAAGCCGATGTGCTCAAGGCCATCAAGAGCATCGTGCAGACAGAGTTCACCAACTCGCACCTCTGCCTCATCGTACTGAGCCTCCACATCCTCGTGGGCATCATCTTGAGCTACATTGGCGTACGCCGCAAATGCTGGGACTAGCAGCTGAGTATATCCCCATCCCCCTTTCCCCTTTCCCCTCCTCAAACAAAACACAAGAAAGCATCATCCATGGCACGTAGAAGAAAAAGCAGCAACCGAGGCTCAAGCAAGACGCCCATCGCCAACTACATTCTCATCGCAATCGTCATCCTCGCAGGACTCTTCTTCCTCAACAAGCTACTCAAAGGCAGCAACAGCACCGAGCTCGGAGAACCCACGCAAAACTTCAGCATAGCTGACTACCGCAGCGACGCCTCCCGCTACGCCTCCGTGGGCAATCAATACATCTTGGAAGGCCGCGTCGAAGACATCGTCGAGAGAGGACGCGAACGCCTCATCATCATCTCGATGAAAAACAACGCCCAAGAGCGACTCCCCCTGCTCATGCCCAGCAGCACCAAGACCGACATCAACGTCACGCGCGGCGACAGCTTCGTCTTCCAAGTGGAATGCCAGAGCGGACGCGACGCTGAGGGCAATCCCGTCAAAGGCATCTTCGTCATCAAGAAAGTCGCCGTCGTCTAGCCAGCCCTCCACCCACACAGCTTTCCCCACGATAGAGAACATATGAAAAGCCCCCTCATCGCCGCCCTCATCCTGAGCGTCCCCCTGAGCTACGCGCAAATGCCCAGCTCCTTTGACGCCTCGGGACGCACACTCACCAATCCCCAGCAGGGCAACAGCAGCGAGCCTGGAGCCGCCACCGAGCCCAGCAATCCCCAGCTCTTTGGCATGGAGATGCCGCTACTCGACCCCTCCTCCGACACGGTCAGCTACAATGGAGCCAAATTTGACGTGGGCAACAACGCCGTCGTCCGCGCCCGCTTTGAGAAATACCTCCAGCAAGCCCCCGACGACAGCGAAGAATCCCGCCGCTACCGCAAGAGCGTCCAGCAAATACTCGACACCACCCAAGAGCGTCGCCGCGACCCCAAATACGTCGTCGGCAGCGACGTGCTCATCAAGCTCGGTCGCAAGCTCTACGAGACAGGCAAATACAACGCCGACGGCGGGCAATGCCTCTCTCTGGCCAGCGCCATCGTCAGCGCCCTTGATGCCCAGCGCAGCAACTACAGCCGCACTCAGCGCAACAAGCAGATCGACAAAGACATCGCGCGCCTCCAAAAGGAGACCAACGTCATGGAGAATACCAACGCCATGAGCCAGCGCGCGGCCGCAGCAGCCAAGAAAACCTTCGTCCCGCGCAACAAGACCCGCGTCGCCTACAACCAAAAAGACATCATCACCAAGGGAGCAGAGCAAGTCGCGAACAAAACGCAAAACGCAGCCCAGCTCGTCGCCTCCAAGATCAACTACCAGAGCCTCATGCTCGGCATGCTCATGCAGCGACGCTTTGACCATGTCGTCATCGCGGCTCGCGTCTACCGCCACCTCTTCCGTGACGGCGACACGAGGCTCAATCTGGACAAGAACTCGGATGCCAACAAGATGTTCCAAGACGTCTCGGGCATGCCCCCCACCGTCAACACCATGGACTCACTGGCGAGCAACGCCCGACGCGACGCCGACCAGAGCATCCAAGCCGTGCACAACCTGCTGGCGCAAAACAAGCTCGCCTCCGCCACCACGCACCTCATCAATGCCGTCGCCATAGGCGAGTACATGCAGAGTGTCGCCACCTTCCCCGCGGCTAGCCGCATGCGCATCGCCCACTACTGGTCACTGCGCAAGCGCGGACTCACCGCCCTCAATGCGCGCGACTACGGCACAGCAGAAGAGATTGCCACGGAGATGAAAAACATCGACATCGACTTCGACGACTCTCTCATCATGACCTACTGCACGGGCAAGAAACGCGAGAGCAATCTCCACCTGCGCAACGCCATGAAGGCTCTCCAAAAGGGCGACGATGCCACCTTCAACAAAGAAATCAAGCAAGCCGGCATCATCTGGCCGCGCAATCCCCGCCTCGACGAGGGCGAGGAAAAGCTCATGGACCTCGACAACAAAGAGCCCGAGAAGGCCGAGTTCCAGCGCCTCTATGCCCGTCACGACTACCGCACCATCTTCAACGAGCAGGATCGCTTTGAGATCGTCGCCATCGACCCCGAGCTCAAGGAGCAGTACAAGGGCGTCATCACGCAGATAAGCACCATCGACGCCATGCTCGCCCAGCTCGCCGAGGTCGCCCAGCAAGACCGCAGCATGGGGCCATGCGTCGCCTACGAGACACTCACCAGCAGCATGGAGGAAGAGCCACGCTACAAGCACGACGAGCGCTACATGGAAGCCCTCAACCGCTACACCAACGACGCCCACGACTTCGTCTCAGCCCTCAAGGAGGCCGAGCTCTGCGCCAAGCGCAACGAGATAGGCTCCGCCCTCTCTGGCTACTACCGAGCTCTCAGCATCTATCCAAACTCCAAGCTCGCCAAGCAGGGAGCTGACCGCATCTCCGAGATCATCCTCAAAGCCCAATACAAATAATCTCCATGTCAGCCCACCTTCTCCTTGCGACGCTCTGCCTTGCGAGTCTCGCCACAGCAGCTCCCGGAGCAACAACACCCCCTGCGCCAGCTGGCGCAGCCGCCCACCCCCCCCGCCCGGAGCACCCCCCCCCCGCCCGCCACGACCGCCACCCAACCCACCCCCGCA
>CAYJOV010000144.1:0-5873 GCA_964371905.1 uncultured Akkermansia sp.
CCCCCCCCCCCCCCCCCCCCCCCCCCCCCCCCCCCCCCCCCCCCCCCCGCCCCCGTCGGGGGGGGGGCGGGGCGGCCTAGAAGAGAGTGGAGGAGGAGGCTGATTGTCCCTGTGGTCTAGCTGGCGCCTGTGGGCTTGATGCTGGAGCTGTAGGAGTGATAGTGGGGGTAGCTTGGGGATTGCTGGCTTGGTTTTCTATCTCTTGGAGGCGTTCTAGGTCGTTGCTGATCTTCTTAAAGTCAATGCTGTCGAGGCTAAAGGGCTTGGGGCGACTCTTGCGTGCCTCAGCGGCGGCTAGATCCTGCGCTCCACTGGTGTCTCGGGGGGCAAAGGCGGTGCCGGAGAGTGTTGTGCTGAGCCAAGCGAGCTCTCCTATTTCCTTGAAGATGGGATCGGAGATGCCATCGGGGTATTCTGAGCGCGTCAAGGCGGAGGGGATGCCGTAGTCCAGAGAGCCAGAGAGGGCTTGCACGTCGTCTACGATGATGTCGCCCTTGAGCGTGATGCTGTAGTTCTCCGACATGTCGCTGCCTGAGAATTGGAGTCGTATGCGGTCGGGGGAGGAGTCGAGCTGGAGCTTCGCCTGAGCGATCGCGAGCTGCACGTATTGGGCGCGTCGGTCAGCAGGGAGGTGGCGCATGATGGTCTGCTGCGCGGGGAATGCCTTCCACTTGATGTCTTGGAGCAGGTATTCACCTCGAAAGCTGGGAAGTGTGCCCTGAGGGGAGAAGCGAAGCTGAGCCGTCATGATATTGTTTCCATCAATACGATTGGCGCGTGTCTTGGCGGTCAAGAAGGAGATGAGACGCGCATCGGTGAAGTCGGATAGCTGCATGTTCTTACTATCCATAGCATAGGGACCATAGATGGAGCTGCCTGAGCTGATGTCACCCGAGAGGTAGAGTGTGGGGGTAAGATCTTGCTTGCCTGCGGTATTCGCGTACTGCTCGGTCATGGAGAGCTCGGCGCGTAGCTCCTCGATGCCGTCTGCGGTGATGAGGAGTCGCGCATTGTCGAGGGAGAATTCCTTCCACCCGCGTATGGTGACCTTGCCTCCGTCGAGGCTCAGTGAGTAGTCCTCATTGCTCTCATTGGTGTAGCGGAGATAGATCTCACTCTTGCTTACTGCTATGTTGGGCTTAGCGGGATCGGATGAGAGTACTTGCAGGTTGAAGTCGGGGCTGACTATTCGTCGTATATTGACCAGATCGTTGATGTCTTGGAGATTGAGCTTCATCTGATCGACTCCCTCGCGTAGGGTCATGTTGATGCTGCCGACCTTGACTTCTTCAAAGACGTAGTCGCCTGTAAAGACTCCTTCCTGCTGGAGCGAGCTGCTGATCTTGTGCAGCGTGGCAGATTGTATCATGCTCGTCCCAGACTGGGGGAAGATGATGCTGATCTCTTTGATATCGATGTCAAATCCTGTGACGGTGACTCCCTTGAATTCGACGGATTGTGCACCCCATGTTTCGCGTAGCTGTTCGGCGAGCTCATCATAGGATTGGGAGCTGCTGAGGCGGTAGAGATTCCAGACGAAGTAGATTAAGAAGCTGGCAACGCAGATGAGGGTGAGAAAGATGCCCATCAGGAAGTGGCGGCGAGCGTGGTTCTTTTTCTCTTTCTCGGAAATGAGGACGCGTTTTTTGCGCACAATACGTACGGCCTTGCTACCATCTTTGCGCATGACTATCTCGCGGCGTCTTTCTTGCCCTGGGCGTTCATCGGTGATTTTCTGGATGATGCCGCGTACCTGCGAACTCTCATTTCCTTGATATTTATCATTTGCTATCATAAGCTGTCTGTTTGTGCCGTTAAAAGTGTTGCCCAAGTGGAGGGAGTAGCTATTTGTGTCTTGAGGTGTCTCTATTCTGCTTGATAAAAATGAGTTAGGAAGGAAACCATCTCGTGATTTCCTTCCTCATTGATTTTCTATGCAGAGTGAGGTAATAATCTCCGTCACCTAGTTTATGGAATTTTGAGCAAATTGCCAGAAAAATTCAGTTCATCTTGTGAAAAAGCTAGGCCTTCTCTTATTGACCCGGCAGTGCTGGACGCTGTCCTGTCTTGACATCAAGACCCGTAGGATCCATCAGGTCAACTCGTGCAAAGAAGAGTAAAACGCGCTTGTCTCGACTCGAGCCTTCGGAGCGGAAGAGACGGCCAAGTAAGGGGATGTCACCGAGGATGGGTACCTTGTCTTCGTATTTGATGATCTTGGCCTCATGCAAGGAGGCAAAGACGACGATATTGCCCGGCGCGAGCTCCAAGGAGGTGTTGACAAACTTGCGGTTGAATATAGGCTGTACGATTCTATTCTCTGTCGCTTCTATTGAGTAAATCTCTCCATCGCCAGCGACCATGCCTGCAGTAATGGGGGTTCCCCAGTTTACAAAGCCGTCAAACTCATTGATAGAGGCCGATAGATCCACGATGATGCTCTCACCTCCATTGAGGATCTGGGCGCGGTGGACGGCAAGGGTAGTACCTATGCCATTAAATTGATCTTCTGTGGTGCCGACAAACTCAAACTCTTCGGGGTGCGACGGGATGACGATTGGGGTAGAGGACATCCCGCCACCGCTTTCTTCCAGTAATGCGCGTGCCTCTTCTAGGGGGTAGCCTCTGTTGAGCAGATCGGTGAGGGGGTCTGTACTCGAGCTATTCTGTTGTAGCTGGGGTTCTGTATAGGAAGTCGGGACGAAGAATTCTCTGACATTGGCCACGAGTACTTGGCGTTCTTCTGCGGGGCTAAAGATGACCTGCGGGTTGTAGAGGCTATCCACGCCTTTTTTCTGATTGAGACCGCGCACAAGGATGCTTAGGTCTGCTCCTGTCCATATGCCGCGGAATCCAAAGATGCCTGGGGATTTCTCTGACTGAGCCGCGGTAAAGTCTACTGCTGAGCCTGCTGTGATGAGATCCTCGATGCTCGAATTGGTCAATACACTTCTACCTGAGCGCAAGCCGGATGTGACGAGGTTTCCTTGCGCGTTGATGTTGACTGTGTTCTCGCCAATTGTGTTGCTTGCCTCGGAGGACACCATCCCGCCTGCGGCATAGACTGCATCCGAGATGCTGGCATTGATGATCCACTCAAAGCCTAGATCCTCTAGGTCGCGCTGGCTGACATTCATCGAATAGACATTGAGCATGACCTGACGGTCGGTCTGGAAGGGGACGGCGAGTAGCTCATCGAGCTGCTTGAGATTGTAGCTGGTATTGCTCACCGTCAGGGTGCGATTGGCGGCGGAGTAGCGTGCATTCGCTCCAGCGGGGAAGGCTATGCCGAGCTGCTCAAGATGCGCCTTCGCGCTCACGCGGCGCAGGCGAGGAGAGGAGCCAGTGGAGCCAAAGTCACTCTCGTCATCCTCGCTTTCTGCGCTGCCGTTTTGGCGGAAGAAGGCGGGGTGTACGGTGTATTGGCGTGTCTTGAGAGGTCCAAAATCTGCCCCTGAATAAGTCAGCTCGATGCCAGCAGGGACAAAGTCGTACTGGATGCCCAGCTGCCGTGTGGCGATGTCGAGGACGGTTTGTAGGCTGACATTGCTGAGATTGAGTGTAATGCGCTTTGCGGAGAGCTGCTGGTAGGCGGTGCTATCTTGGGTGCCAAAGTTCTCAACGATATTGAAGGAGGTGTTGCCGAGCAAGCCGCGTGAGGCAGCGACGCGTATCTGTCCATTGAGCACGTCGACAAAATCAGCGACAGTGGCCGCATCTAGGTTGATCTGAGGGATGTTGATCTGCTGGAGGGCATCGGCGAGTAGGTATTGCTCGTTGGGGAGAGAGAGATCACTGGCGGGGGGGATGACCTCGACTTGGGGGATCTCGCCATCTCTGTTTTTGTCGATATCCCACTGCTTGTCCACCTCGGCGAGTAGCTCGGTGCGTGTCGCATCGTGCATCACTCTGCTGCCACGCGATTGATACTCGGCTGCCTTGGTCTTGCCTCGCTGAGCCGCCATGTTGTAGGGGTCAATGGCAAGAACGGCATCGAAGGTCTTGATCGCATCGTCGAACTTGCCTAGATCAAAGTAGGCGTAGCCCATGGTCAGCAGGCGATTCACCTCGTTGACATCTCCGACATGCTGGGGGGAGAGTGCGGGGTTGTTGCGTATAGCATCATGGGTGTGGGTGAGCTCGCGCGTGATGAGTCTGTTGGTGGGGGCGAGTAGTTGAGCCTCATTGAGGAAGTTGATTGCCTCTTGGCGACGCCCGACAGCGCGGTAGTCGATGGCCTTGGCTAGGAGTGCATCGGCGAGGCTCTTTTCCATAAAGTCGCGTTGACCACGCGTCGCTTCCGCCTTGGGGAGTAGCTCTAGTGCCTTGCGGTAGGACTCCTCAGCCTGCGTGTAGCGACCTGCGCTATAGGCGTTGCGTCCTTCTTGGAGCTGCTGCATCGCCTCGCGTAGGGCATCCTGTCGCTGGGCAATCTGGCTCGCCATCTGGTGGCTGTGGGAGGAGGTGTGATGAGTCGAGGTATCGGCTGAGTAAGGCGTAGCGTCGCCACCCCAGCTCAGGGATGATACCGTGAGGGAGAGAGAGAGAAATATGTTGGAGGCGCGATTAATCATCATCAGTAGTGAGAAATATAGCATGTGCACTACGTCAAGTCACTCATAAAATAGACTCTGTTCACAAAAAAATAGTTTTGCCTTGCTTATACGCGTAGGGGGGAGGTAGAGGGGAGGTAGGGGCGAGGAGGGGGGAATCCCCTCTATATGTGATTGCGTCGAGTGAGAAGGCGTATGGTATCAAGATGTGGGATATTCTCGCCTCCCTTCTCTTGGACTTTAGGGTATACACTGGCTCATGAGCTCATCCCAATAGGGTAGAGCCTCGCGAATAATTTCAGCCTTGATGGATGATGATAGCTCCCACGTGAGGGGCATACTCTGCTTGAAATACCGTGGCATCAATCGAGTAAAATCAACATCACCGCCATAAAAGGGAGCGCGATGATCGCGTGCTGGCCACTGCACATCATTCACATGTGCGCCATAGATGTGGGGCTGTAGGGTGCTCAGATATTGGTCGTGGTCGAGCATGAGTAGGTTGTGCTTGCGTTGGATGTGTCCAAAGTCATGCCAATAGACCACATAAGGGTCATGCGCGAACTCCTCCATGAGTCGCACCATCTCACTCTCCGAGGGGACTTGCTCCAAATGACTACGCCCCTCGACTCCCAGTTGTATGTCGAGCTCCTCGGCCTTGTCTCGCAGGAGGTAGAGAGCTTCCTTGGCTCGGCCAAAGTAGAGATCGCTCTTCTTGCTTCTCTCGCGCATGAGCTCCCCCTTGCGTCTGGCATACTCTACTGAGCCTAGTGCTCCATGGCGCGCCATGCGCTCCAGCTGCTTGGTACGCGAGCTATCGCGCAGCAGTCCGACTCGCCCCATATGCAGCACGATATAGCGTGCTCCTATGCTGGCGGCGAACTCCATGCTCTCGAGGGTGAGTCGAAGGCAGCGTGAGCGCTCCCACTCGCGATGCGAGGTGAACTGGTAGGCGTCTGGCGCATCGCCTTGTAGTTCGAGTGGGGAGGGGCAGTAATTATGCACACCTTGTACGATGATGCGCTTTTCCTCGACTGATTGGATAATGCCTGGGACGAGCAAGAGCGAAAGTCCATGGGAGGCCTCGATACGCTCAAAGCCCAAGGCGCGAATTTCATCGCACATGGCATTACCATCCTTGTGGCGACGGCTGTTCCAACATGTAGAGAATACATTCATCTTTTGGATATAGTTATCATTTATTTGATGATAGGCAAAAAAAACACGATTGAGAAGCCTCATTCGTGTTTTCATTATTTTTTTTGCTACGAGAACCGGGACTCGAACCCGGGACCAATAGATTAAAAGTCTACTGCTCTA
>CAYJOV010000145.1:0-5689 GCA_964371905.1 uncultured Akkermansia sp.
TCTTCCAACCTTACCAAATGGTCAAGGACCTACGCACCGGCGTTGAGTCGGGCAATATTCACGATGTCATGGATGGCAACATCGATGCCTACATCGAGGGTATGCTGCGTCACGGGCATTGATCGTTCTCACCCTCCCACCGCCCTTCTACTATGCCACTAGAGATTGACGTCCTTTCCCTCTTCCCTGAGATCGTTTCCTTGCCTCTGAGTCAGAGTATCATGGGGCGAGCCGAGGCAGAGGGTATCGTCCAGATCCGCTCGCATCAGCTGCGTGATTGGACGCTCGACAAGCATCGCCGCACGGATGATTATCTCTGTGGGGGAGGGCAGGGGATGCTCATGAAGTGCGAGCCCATCTTTGCCGCTATTGAGCAGCTGCGGCGCGAGCACACACGCGTCATCCTCATGACTCCACAGGGGCGTCCCCTGAAGCAAGCCCTCGTCGAGGAGCTTGCCGCGCCCTGCGTTGCGGGTGAGGCTCAGCACCTCATCATTCTCTGCGGACACTATGAGGGCGTGGATCAGCGCGTGGTCGATGAGCTCGTGGATGAGGAGATCTCGATTGGCGATTATATTTTGACCAATGGGGCTATCGCTGCTGTCATCCTCATTGATGCGGTGACGCGTCTGCTCCCCGGCGCGCTCGGGGATGCTCGTAGCAGCGAGGAGGAGTCCTTTGCTCAGGGGCTGCTTGAGGCTCCAGCTTATACCAAGCCCAATATCTTTCGCGATATTCCCGTGCCTGCCGTCTTTCTCTCGGGCAATCATCAAGCCATCGCTCAATGGAAGCTCGAGCAATCGCTGGAGCGCACCCAGAAGAATAGACCTGACCTCTACGAAGCTTGGGTTGCCGAGCATCCCGAGTACTTCACCCCCAAGGCTATAGCCAAGCGGGCACGCGCCAGCAAGCGCGTCTCGGGCTATCCCGACCGCAAGGGGGAAGGCTAAAAGGCTGATATCCCTTCTCATCAGCGATGAGTACGCAGTCACAGGCTCAGCTAGCGATTCAAGCCGACGGGAGTATCCTCTGCCAGTCGGGAGGTAAGCAGCCGCGCCGCGAGCATGCGTTTCGGCGTTCCGTAGGAGCGGGCATGCTCGATCTCGTCGTCCATGGTGTGGAGGGTGCCTCCGCTCCTCCCCTTTTTCTTTGGCTGCGACAGGAGGCACAGCAGGCTCTTCAACTCGCGCTCCGCTCCCTGCGGCAGGGGCGAGACGAGATCTCGCTGCGTCCCACTCCTGTACAGGCTGCAGCTATGCTGGAGTCCATCCCGCCCTGCTCGGGAAGTGCTGTGACGGTATCGCTGCTGTTCGATTGGTTTGATTCCCTGCATGCGGCATGGTACCGTACAGCCGAGCGTCATCAGCAAAGCCCCGAAGCCTACCTCGCAAGCCTCGGGGAAGGCTGGGCTCAGCTGGGCAAGCTCACACTGCATCTCGCGGAGAATGCAGGGGTGCAGGGCAATGAGCGCCCCTTTGCTTTTCTCGCCACATGGGTGCACCGCATCGGTGAGGACGAAAAGCCCCGCCACATCCCGCTAGGGTTCGCGCAGCAGCACTTTGCCCATGATCACAACGCCTTACTTGCGCTCTTGCGCCCCCTCCAGTCAGCCGCTCAAGCGCTGGGCGCGGAGGGGCATGTGCTCCATGAGCTCGTGCGCACGCAGCAGATCTATCAATCCTGTGCGTGGAGCGCGCGCGCATGCTACGACTTTCTCCTCTGTCTGCCCGCCCTCCAAGCAGCGGGGATAGAGGTGCGCATGGTCAATCTCTGGAAGACGCAGCCACAGCGCGTCGAGCTCGAGGTCAAGCTCGATCTCAGCGAGGATAGCACGCAGAGCAAATCCAGCGGCGGGGGGATACGCATGCACTCGCTGCTCCAATTCTCCGCGCGCCTCGCGCTCGGCATGCAGCAGCTCAGCGAGGAGGATATAGCCGAGCTCATGTCGAGCGAAGACGGCCTTGTCCGCCTGCGCGGCGAGTGGGTGCTCATGGATGCTGCCAAGCTCCAAAGCCTGCTGCAAGGCTGGAGACAGGCCATACGCATGCAGCACGCGGGCATCCCCCTCATGGTTGGCCTGCGCTACCTACTCGGCAAGCGCAGCGATGCGCTGCCCCAGCTACCCGCTCCTCATCCCCTCGTGCGCGTCGAGGCAGGGGAAGCTTTGCTCCAAGCCCTGCAAGAGCTCGGCGCGAGTGAGGTGCAGCTCAACATCCCACCCAAGCTCGAAGACACCCTGCGCCCCTACCAGCGCGAGGGCGTGCGCTTCCTCCTCCAGCTCTCGGAGGCAGGTCTCGGAGCCTGCCTCGCCGATGACATGGGGCTAGGAAAGAGCATCCAAGTCGTCGCGTGGCTCAGCCATCTCCAGCGCGAAGGCATCCTTGACCGAGGAGCTGCCCTCATCGTCTGCCCCGCCTCCCTGCTCGACAACTGGCGCGATGAGCTGGCGCGATTCGCCCCTGAGTTGCGCTGCCTCATCCTCCACCCCGATCATCTCCGCAGCAGTCAGCTCCATGAGCTCCAGCGCGAGCCCCATGGCTTTCTCAGGCGCGCCCACGTCGTGCTCACCAGCTACGGCATGGCCTCACGCTTGAGTGAGCGTCTGGCTACGCAGCCGCTGCCCGCCCTCATCCTCGATGAGGCGCAGGCGATCAAGAATGCCCAATCGCAGCGCAGCAAAGCCATCTGCCTCCTCCACGCCCAGCGCCGCGTCGCGCTGAGCGGCACGCCTGTAGAAAACACCCTGCAAGACCTGCACAGTCTCTTTGAATTCCTGAATCCAGGCTTACTTGGCGATGAGGCGAGCTTTCGCAAGATGCTACGCGAATTAGGCACGGACTACAGCGCGCTGCGTCGCCTCATACGTCCCTTCATCCTGCGCCGCCTCAAGAGTGATCCCAAGCTGCTGCCCGACCTCCCCCCTCGCAGCGAGAAAGCCGCCTACTGCAGCCTCACCCCCGAGCAAGCACGCCTCTACGCCCGCGAGGTTGAGCACATGCAAGCCCTCATCAACGAGCCAGACGCGCGGACGCGCCTCGCGCTCATCCTGCCGCTGCTCACGCGCTTCAAGCAGATCTGCAACCACCCCGCGCTCTACCTCGGCGAGCCACACTTTGACATCGAGCGCAGCGGCAAGATGCAGCGCCTCGCCCAACTGCTACGCCAGCTCGCGGAGCAGGGTGAGCCAGCCCTGCTCTTCACCCAATACCGCAGCATGGTCGACGCCCTGCTCGACATGGGGCGCGACATCTACGGCAGCGCAGGATTGGCTCTGCATGGAGGCACGCCCATCTCAGAGCGTCAAAAGCTCGTCAAGCAATTCCAAGAGCCCACAGGTCCCCCCTTCATGGTGCTCTCCCTCAAGGCAGCGGGCACAGGACTCACCCTCACCCGCGCGCGGCACGTCATCCATGTCGACCGCTGGTGGAATCCCGCCGTGGAAAACCAAGCCAGCGATCGCGCCCACCGCCTCGGGCAGCAACAAGCCGTCATCATCCACCCGCTCATCACGCGCGGTACAATTGAGGATAACATCCATCGCATGCTCCAAGAAAAGAAAAAAATGGCAGACGACCTCCTCCAAGAGGGGCTAGAAAACGCTCTACTCAAGCTTTCCTCAGAGGAGCTGCTCGAATTTTGCCATTTGCGCGCGTAGAACAGGGGCGGTAGGATTTTTTAATTAGAAACGCAATCACGTCTTGCAACTTCCGTCTAACTCAGTATAATAGGAATCGGATGAAGTGTAGCTTTCTCACCAATATCTTGTTACTTGCATTCACCATGCCTTACGCAACTGGTGAGGCGCAGCCGACATCACCCGCTCATATAGAAGAGATATCAGCAGATCAAGACATCGATCTCCCCATCGCTAGTGAAGATAGTGATGATGAGGATTTTGCGATTGATGGTCAAGACGATGTGATTGGTGTTGACGGTGCGACAGATGCACCTCTGCCAAGCATCGAAAGCGTGAGTCGAGACATTTTCCAAGGCACACAAAAACTCTGGATTTTGCTCAGTCAAATCGACAATAAACAAAAGGCTGATGAGGGGGCAGAGGAGTTTCGCCTGCTCACCCGTGAGCTCATCCGCCTCGACATGCTGCTGGGCGACATTGAGCATCAGAATCCCGAGGCAGAGGACAGCGAGCTCACCGATAGCATTGTGGAGGGCTACCGAGCCGTGGACACGGAGTTCATCAGCCTGTACAAGGCGCGCTGCTTTGGCTCTGAGTCACTCTACCAAGCCTTTGAAGAGCTGAAGGGAACGAATTTTTTTAATACCTCCACCCTCCCGAAGAGTCATCCTGATCTGCCCAAGCTCAACCCCACTGAGGAGCAATCAGAGCTCGCGCGGCTCAAGCAACTTATCGCTCCCGATACAGCTATCCTCAAGCATCTGAGCCAGATTGATGACACCAAGAGTGCCGACTATCAGTGCAAGGCTATTATTCCTTATCTGCAAAAGCTTGAGAATTTGCGTCCCCCGACACGCTATCTCTACCGCTACTTCACCCGCACCGATGGGAAACGCTACAGTGCCGCCGAGACACAGCTCCAACGCCTCCTCTGGGATATGCGCACGGAGTACGTCCGCATAGCAGCACTGCCCCTCAATCCCCTAGAGGAATCCCATGAGCTACTCGCTCATACGCTCGATGAGCTCTATTACAACCTTGAGGTCACGCATCACTACTGGTTCACGGTCGTCTTTGACAATTCCTTTATCCTCGACATGGACGAGGCCTTCCGTGAAAGCGAAATGCGTTTCCAAAACAGCTCCTACTAGGCTCGCTCCACGAGTCGCCCCTCCTTTTTTCATAGCATCATTTTTCATTCATCATCATCACCTATGCCCATTTCTGATTATCTCGTCACCATCGGTCTAGAAGTACACTGCCAGATAAAAACCAACACGAAGATGTTTTGCAGCTGTCAAGCAGGCTTTGGCTATGAGCCCAATACCTGCGTCTGCCCCACCTGCCTTGGTATGCCCGGGGCTCTCCCCGTGCTCAATGAATACGCCATCGAGCGCACGCTGCTCACAGGCCTCATGCTGGATTGCAGCAATCCTGAGCTCTCCAAGTGGGATAGAAAAAACTACTTCTACGCTGACATGCCGAAGAACTATCAGACCAGCCAGCTCGACCTCCCCCTCTGCCTCGCAGGACGCGTGCCACTCTACTCGTGGGCATTCCCCAAAAGCGCCAAGATCAGCTCCGAAGGCCCCATTGTCCGCTACGTCGAGCTTGACCATATCCATCTCGAGGAGGATGCGGCCAAGCTCACCCACCACCCCAGCTACTCGCTGGTCGATTACAATCGTGGAGGCACCCCCCTCATGGAGATCGTCTCTGCCCCCGACATCACCAGTGCTGACGAATGCTACGCCTACCTCAAGAGCCTCCAGCAGATCCTCAAAGCCGGTGCTATCTCCGATGCCGACATGGAGAAGGGACAAATGCGCTGTGATGTGAATATCTCCCTACGCCCCAAGGGTCAAGAAAAGCTCGGTGAGAAAATCGAGATGAAGAATATCAACTCCGTCTCCGCTGCGCGCCGCTCCATCCTCTTTGAAATCGCCCGCCAAGCCGACGAGCTCGATCGCGGCATCGCTCAGATCCAGTCCACACGCCGCTGGGACGACGAGCGCGGCGAGAGCATCGTCATGCGCACCAAGGAGAACGCGC
>CAYJOV010000146.1:0-5665 GCA_964371905.1 uncultured Akkermansia sp.
CCACGTCGTACTTGACGCGGGTGACGGGTGAGAAGATGGAGTCGATGGGGATCACACCGATGGGACGATCCTTGGAGTTGTTGTCATCTGCGGTGTAGAAACCACGACCTACATTGACCTCAAAGTCGCAGTCGAGAATGGTGTTTTGGTCAAGATGGCAGATCACGAGATCCTTGTTGACGACAGAGTACATGGTGTCCTCTTTGATGTCGCCTGCGGTGACGACACCTTCCTTCGTGACGCGAAGGGAGAGTGTGCGGGGCTCCTTGCCGTTGTGGGAGAATTTCACCTTCTTCAGGTTGAGAATGATCTCGGTGACGTCTTCGACAACACCTGGAAGGGAGGTGAACTCGTGCTGGGCACCAGCAATACGTACACTCGTGATAGCAGCACCCTCAAGGGAGCTGAGCAGCACGCGGCGCAGCGAGTTGCCAAGGGTGTGTCCGAAGCCTGTCTCGATAGGCTCGGCGATGAATGTAACGTGGTTGGGGTCATTGGGATCCTCAATGCGCTGAAGGCTGCTGGGGATCTCGAAATGGGCGAGTTGGATGACTTCCTTGTCTTGTATTTCTTCTGACATGCTTGCTGGCTTTTGGTGATCGGGTTTCCCTCACTGGCGAGTTCTGCTTCTAATGAATTGGAGGACCGACGATCTGTTGTGAATTAACTCGCGCGGCGAAAGCATACTACGTTGATTGTGACTTAGCAAGTCTTTTTCTTCTTGTGTGGTGATTTTGTTCTACTTTCCCCTAAAATAGGGAGATTATGAAGATGTTTTGGTGTGATTTTTCCTCTGCAAAAAAGGCATCTCCTTGCAGAGATGCCTTTTTTGTAGATTTTCGTTAATACGCGATTAGTCTTGCTGTTGCTCGGTGCTGACCTCATCGGGGTAGATGAGCTCGGCAGGGGCACGCTCGATGGCGGTGATTTTGAGGCTGACGGCGGGCTTGCCCGACTCGATGACGAGGCGTATGCTATCGCCTACGCTGTGTCCGCTCAGCTTGATGCCTTGGCGCGAGCTGTAGGAGACGATGCGATCCTCGGGGGCTGAGTCCCAAGCACCGAGAATAGTGTAGATGATCTCCTCACCCTTCTTGGTCTTGAAGTGGACGCGTGTGCCCATGCCTGTCGTGCTCAGATCCACGTCGCTAAAGTCCGTGGGTGATGACTGCGCGAGTGCACGTGAGAGCTCTTCGGAGCGACGCATGAGGATAGCTCGTGTCGCCTTGGCGTCTTGGTAACCGCCGTTTTCGCGAAGGTCGCCTTCGGCGCGCGTGACCTCGAGGTCGCGCTTGTTCTTGGGGATGCGCACATTGATCAGATCGTCAAACTCGGCCTTGCGTGCCGCGTAGGAGCGCAGTGAGACATAGGTGATCTGACGCTCCTTGACCTTCGTGCGACTCAGGACGACTTCTTGGAGACCGGGGTGCACCTTCATCATATTGGCAAGGAGAAGATTGCGGTCGAGGTCAGCGAGGACGGAGGCGTCGTAGAGTGCCTTGGCAAAGGGGCGAGCCTCGGCTTCTACCAGATCCTTGACGAGGTCGGGTGCGAGCTGCTTGTCGTCAATGAGGAGATTGCGCAAGCGAAGGGCGCGGTTGGGACCGCCTTCGCTGCTGTCACGCTCAATGGCATTGAGGATGGCGGAGCCGAGTGCTACCTTGTTCTTCTCAAAGACTTCCTTGGTGAGGTTCGCACGCTCGCGGCATACCCAGATGAGGACATCAGGGCTCAAGCTTTGGCGGAAGATCCCATTGGTGATATCGGCAAAGAGCTGCTCTTTCTCACCCTTCGCGATGATGAAATCGGCGACTGGGGCGACGGTCTTGGGTCCCCCAAAGAGGAAGATGTTCGTCGCGTAGGCGATCCAAGACTCACCGAGAGTGTCGGGGAGGCAGTCATAGACGAGTCGCTGACGTAGAGCCGTGAGCTCGCCGATGTAGCGCACGATCTCCTCCGAGGAGATGGTCGTGAGCTTGTCGGAGAGTGACATCATCACATCGATGGATTCTCCCTTGAGGGCGGCGTCAATCTGCTGTTTCGCCTCATCGTTTGTACCAAAGCGTGCCATGATATCATCACGGATGATGATGAGCTCTAGCACGTGCTGGGGCTCGGCGCGGTCGCGCTCAATGTCTTTCTCCATCTCCTTGATGAGCTTGGCGACGAGCTCGTACTCACCTTCGAGGATGTCTAGGCGTACGAGGTCGAGGATACGCACGCAGGACTCGAGTGTTGAGGCTGCGCTGTAATCTTCAAACAGGGCTTCGGCTGCACTGGAGGAGGCTCGCAGCGCGATGCACTCGCCTCGCTTGGTGGGCAGACGAAAGCCTGGGTCATCGCGCATGGCGACGCGTGCGCGCTCCCACCATGATTTCCATGCGGAGGCTTCAATGACACGTCCTACGAGGAACTTTTCGAGATCCTCTGGCTGCATCTTCAGCACCTCATCAATGCCCTCGCGTAGTGAATAGTTGTGAGAGAGAACGAAGCGGATGAACTCAAGCATTGTCTCCTTGCCTTCTACTTTCTGACGAGATCCTTCGGGATCGTCATAGCAAGCAATGAGGAAATGCTGCTTGGGAAGAGGAGTTAGCTGATTGAAGGCGAGGCGAAGACCTAGTACATGGTTCGCCTTATTCTCAAAGTCAATCTTTACCATTTGCTTTGAAAGAGACCACGCAGCCACCTTTCCCACTCCCCACTCACTGTGTATCACATACTTTCCGGGGGAAAATCGATTGAGTCTAGCGGCAAAATCCATAGGGATCTTACCAGCGTTTACAAATTTTTCTAAATCGGCATGCATACGTAGAACAATATTAACACATGATTAGTCAAGGTCAATCTCCGATTAAGGTTTCTTAATTTTTTTTCGGTTATGGTTACCGTAATAAGAAATCTTTATCCCGCTGGGGTGAATGTCCCCCATGCCCCGAGTCGATGAAAATCCGGCTCGCCGGAGCAGTCGTTCCCCGTCGTGGCGAAGAGCTGAGCGGGGCTTTGCAAAATAGCGCAGGCGGCGACTTTGCAGTCGTTGAGATCTATACCAAGGCAGTCGAGCTCACTGAGCGCGAGGCGTGCTTCACAGCTCCAGCCCTGCTCATTCATCTCTCCCGAGGCTTGTAGCTTCGGGCTTTCTGTGAATTGGGGGTGCGCCACACGTGGCGCAGAGAATACGGCACTCCACCACGCACCATTGGGGCTCACATTGCACTCTAGGTAGGCTGAGAGGTCGGCGCGAGCAATGAAGAACTCCGCCGTATCATACATCCATAAGTTTTCTTGGAACTTGTCGGGGGAAGCCTCGGGATGCACGAGGGCTGGTGCGTCACAGGCAGCTCGATAGACTAAATGATCTCCCTCGACGGCAAAGCTAAATCGAAAGGGCGCGGCGAGTGCCTTCCCATACCACTCACAGGCGAGTGTTTGCATGGGAGGCGGAGAGTAGGAGGTGTAAAGGTCAATATTCATATTACTCATGCTACCTTAAGAATGATGGGGAGGCAAGCATTTTAAGACTGAGCCGTCACTAATAATTATTTGCCCGCAGCAGAGGGCAACAAAGTACGCGCCCAGAGCCTAGCACTGGGCGCGTATGCGGGAGTGTGTCGTGTGGGAGACCGTGCCTTATTCGCCCCAGCCGCCGTCTTTGTAGCCCCAGGAGCGGCAGGACTTGCACAAGCCATCCTGCACATAGGCGAGGGAGAGGCACTGCGGGCAGATGGAGGCTCCGTTGAGCCCGTCTTCCTTGAGCGGGGCGGGCTCTTCGAGCGCGGGATGCTTGCGCGTGTCCATCATATGGGGGGGCAGGACATTGAGCTTTGCAGGGGTGCTGCTGGTCTGCAGCATGCTCTGACCTGTGCTATCGAACATATCGCGCAGGCGATACTCATTGCTCTCGGGGAAGAGCCAGCCGAGGATCTTGGCGATGAGGTCGACCACCGAGGAGCAGGAGCGTATGTCACCGCAGATGTCTCCATCGCCTTCCTCGCCGACGCGGCAGAAGCCCGAGGGCTCAAAGGAGTAGGAGCGGAAGCTCTTGACGACCTCGCGCAGAGGGACGCCAAATTGCAACGCGGAGGAGAGCAGCTTGCAGTAGGCCTCAAACATGCCCGAGGCAAAGGAGCCCACTTGACCGAGGCGACCAAAGACCTCGCCGCAGGTGCCATCGGGGTAGACGCCTACCGTGAGGTAGCCGGAGATCTGCCCGCTGACGGAGAACTTCACCGTCTGGCCAAGGCGACGACCCGGAAGCTTGCGCTGGAAGGGCTTGGAGGCCTCCTCAATGATCTGATTGATGGCTTCTTGTCCGCTGGAGACGAGCTGCTCCCAGACGTGATCGGCCTTGAATTTGCGTGTCTCGGGGGTGTCGACCATGTAGACGGCATTCGCCTTGGAGCCGGCGCGGAAGAGGGCGATGCACTTGACGCCAAAGTCATGGGACATGAGGATGGAGTCATAGATGTCGCTGACCGTCGCGCTGACGGGCATGTTGACCGTCTTGGAGCATGCGCCCGAGATGAAGGGCTGCACCGCTCCGAGCATGCGGAGATGACCCGCAGGCGAGATGGAGCGCACCCCATCGCCATTGGTCGCCGAGCAGTCAAAGACGGCGAGATCGCTCTCGTCGAGCCAAGGGATGCTCTCGACATGGCTCATGCCATTGACGACGAGGAGCTGGTCGGCGTTGAAGAGCGCAGTATTCGCCCCATTGGAGAGGAAGCTGACGGCCTCTTGGATTTCCTTGCGTCCCGCAGAGTGGGAGACGGTGTTGCGCCACGCGAGACGCACTGGCCCCGCAGCCTTGGCGCAGGGGTCGGCGAGTAGCTGGATGATGGCTTCCTCGACACTGCCCGCGCAGGCGGTGATGAGTCCGTCGAGACCTGCGACTTCGAGTGCGGCCTCACGTACCTGTGGCTCGGAGTAGCCCAGTGTGCGGAGGGCTTCCAGCGAGAGGCGGTTGAACATCTTCATCATGCCGCCGCCCGAGAGCTGCTTCCACTTCACCAGCGTGTAGTCGGGCTCAATGGAGGTCGTACCCTCATCGTAGCAGCCGAGGGGCGCGGAGATCGTGCCAGTAGGAGCCATGACGGAGACAAAGGAATTGCGGAAGGCGGCGTTGCGCGTGGACTCTTCCCAGAGCTCAAGTGCCTTGGCCGCGAGGCTGCGTGCGGGGGCGATGCGGCTGCTCTGGAGGGTCGCGGGGGCTAGGTAGCTGCGTACGAGTGCGTTGAGGGCAAAGGATCCGTCGAGTCCCTGTGCTTGGGGCAGCTCGCCTGGGGCATTTTTGATGAGCTCTTCTATCTGAGCCTCGACATTGCCTTCATTGATCTTGCCCTCGGCGATGAGTTGGTTGAGCTGCTGGGCGAGGGTGTGGAGGTTGAGCACGGCTTTGAGGTCGCCCTCGGTGCTCGGGTATTCGAGGTAGGAGCCTAGCTCGCGTCCCATCTCGGCGGACGCACTCCAGCAAGCCGCGGTGAGGCAGGAGCAGAGCTGGCTAGCGATCCAGCGCCCCTCGTCGGAGTCGTAGGGGACGCCGAGGCTCATGAGCGCGCCGCCGACATTCGCGTAGCCAATGCCTGTGGTGCGGAAGCGGTAGGTGCCCTCTGCGATCTCGGGGATGGGGAAGCCGCCGCGCTCGATGTTGAGATCCGCGCAGACC
>CAYJOV010000147.1:0-5639 GCA_964371905.1 uncultured Akkermansia sp.
CGTGAAAAATACAACTCGAAAATCATCTCAAAATATCGCCTCGCGAGAAATTAGAAGTCCCCTAATAAACGAAAGCTCTCGCGATCTTTCTATGTTTCACAGAATTTCTATCGACTAGGCGACACTCAATGACTGTGCTGCACGTGGTATTGCCGCTGGCGATCGCACGCAAGATCACTCTAGCGCAGCATATTCAGTGCTCTAGCGGTGCCTTCGATTGCGATTTCTATATCTTTCTGCGTGTTGTAGGCCGCCAGTGAGTAGCGCGTTGTGCCTGATATTTGCAAGGAGTGCATCAGCGGCGGGCAGCAGTGATGTCCTGTGCGTACGGCTATACCCATCTGGTCAAGCAGCGTGCCAAGATCATAGTGATGAATGTCCTCAACGATGATGGAGCTCAGAGCTCCTCGCGCGACTCCTTGTCCGAGTATGCGCACGCCGGGGAGATCCGCGAGTCCCTCATCGAGGTAGCGATGGAGCGTGTCTTCGTGGGCTCGTATCTTGTCCTTGCCTAGATGGTTCATATAGCGCATGGCGGCGGCGAGCGCGATGTTGCCCTCGATGTCGGGGGTGCCTGCTTCGTATTTGTAGGGGAGTGTATTGTAGCTCGTGTGGGTGAAGCGCACCTCCTTGATCATCTCACCTCCTCCCTGCCACGGTGGCAGCTCTGCAAGGATGCTCTCACGTCCCCAGAGCACACCTGTCCCTGTGGTGGAGTAGACCTTGTGACCCGAGAAGGCAAGAAAGTCGCAGTCGAGCTGCGTGACATCGACATGCATGTAGGCCATGCTCTGGGCTGCATCCACGAGGCATAGGCAGTCGCTGCTGTGGTGGCGCGCGAGGCGTATCAGCTCCTTGGCAGGGTTGATGACTCCTGTCGAGTTCGAGATGGCGGGAAAGGCTAGTATCTTGACCTGTGGACCGAGCATGGATTCATAGATTTGCATGTCTATCTCCATATTCTCAGTCAGAGGGATGGGGCGTAGCGTGGCACCCGTACGCTGGCAGAGCATCTGCCAAGGCACGATATTGGAGTGATGGGAGTCCCAAGTGACGAGGATCTCATCATCGGGACCGAGTTGTGAGGTGAGAACGCTTGCGACGAGGTTGATAGAGGCAGTTGTCCCCGAGGTGAAGATGATTTCACGCGCGCTCTGCGCTCCTATCATGAGGGCGATCTCGGCGCGTGCATTTTCGTACGTATCGGTGGCGAGGCGGCTGAGGTAGTGCGCTCCGCGGTGGATGTTGGCATTTTGGAACTCGTAGTACTGTGCGATTGCATCGAGGACGACCTGGGGCTTTTGTGTCGTTGCCGCGTTGTCTAGGTAGACGAGATGTTGGCGATCTACCTTGTGATCGAAGAGGGGAAACTGATCTTTGACGTTGAGTATATTCATTCGTTGACTCCTTGTTTAATGTGCTCAATCATGCGCTCGGCCTCAGCCGGTACATAGTTGCGCCAATCATCGGTGCCTGAGAGGATCATTTTGATGATGTCGCGCGGTGTTTGTAAAAGAAGAGGGGCGTTGAAGTAGGGGACCTCAATGATGCTTCCGTTGTCGAGCAGGTGGCTGTAGAGGTGCTTGTAGGCATCAGGGGCTTTGTAAGTGCCCGCTGTGACAAACTCGCCTGTCTTGCGGTTGATCCATGGGGTGACGTAGAGCTTGGTCTGGTTGAGGAAGGTCTGGGCGATGTTGAGAAAGATACCTCCAGGGGAGTCGACCCACTTTTCCTTGAAGAGCTCATTGAGCAGTCCTATGGAGAGCGCTATGGCTATGGGCTCCTTGGTGTACTCGTCCAGTAGTGCTGAGAGTTCGTGGAAGCGCGAGATATTGGTGACCATGACAGTCTTTCCCAGAGCCGCGAGTGCATCGACGCGATCGATGAAGTCGAGCATATCAACGCCTCCTTCGCGTAGGAGATTGCTCAGCGAGATTTCACAGATGTCTATGGCGCGACTCTGTGCCTCGACGCTGAGCTCCTTCATGAAGCGCTCGCGCACGCTCTTCATCATCTCAAGGTGGATCTTGCACAGCGGCATGAAGCTACCGCGCAGCAGCACGATGGGGCGCTTGTAGAGTAGATCGGCGGGCTGCGTCACGCTTCCATCAGCGCAGAATATCGTGGACTGCGTCAGGCCTGATTGCACGAGGTGAAGAGCCAAGATGCGGTTGTCAAACATGCTAAAGCCATGCCCGCTGAAGCGTACCATGTCGATCTCAAAATGCATGCGATTGAGGTTTTCACCGAGGCTGGGGACGAAGTCTTCAAGATGCTCACGCTTGTAAAAGAGCGCATGGAGGAGATTCACCCCGAGTATGCCGAGGATTTCCTTTTGCTTGTCAGCATCCGCGACGCGTAGACGTACGTGGATGACGATGTCACTGGGGGGGAGCTCGGGGCGTAGTTGGAAGCGCACACCTATCCATGCAGACCAGGGACCGCGATCGCGATAGCCCTTGCTCTTTACGGTGCTGCAAAAGGCAAAGAAGCAGGTGTCAGCACCGCGCTTGCCTGCTAGGCGATCTAGCAGCTGCTTGTACTCATAATCCATCATCTGCAAAAGACGCTCCTCGGAGACGTAGCGGCTGACATGTCCGTAGAGAGCGTCGCTGACCGTCATGTCGTAGGCGGAGATTGTCTTGGCGACTGTCCCAGCTGTACCCGATGTGCGAAAGAACCACTGAGCAGTCTCTTGCCCTGCTCCGATCTCCGCAAAGGAGCCGTAGAAGCGGTGGTCGAGATTGAGGCGTAGGACCTTTTCCTGCGTGGCGACAAATACCTTGGATGAGGTAGACATAGTGGATGCGTGTGTGTAAGAAATGAATTAATAATTCAGCGGGCGAACGGGGATCTTGAGACCCGCGGGGGTGTTCAGCTCAATGCGCCCTTCTTCGAGAACATCTTTGATGGAGTTGAGCACGGCATCCTTGTCCTCGGAGAGGAGTATATTGGGATTGAATTTGTTGCTCCGCTCGTCAAGGCCTTCTCCATCGCGGTGGATGGGCTTGAGCACGAGATGGGTCTGGTAGGGGTCTTCTCCTTGCAATGCGACCGTCTTGGGCTGAATGGGGGCGATGGGAAGAATGCGGTTGGAGATGAGGCTATGTCCGACAAAGTCGTGCAGCACAGAGAGCGCATCCCCATGCACACTGCACTCCGAGAGGGTGATATCCCCCTTGGGGAAGTACTCAATGTAGGTGTTGCGCGTGTAGACTGGCTTGCCCGCCTTGACCGTGGATTCAAAGCAGAAGTCCGTGGCAATCTGCCCCGATGATTTGCAAATCTCGATGGCTTCCGTATCATCGGGCATCTCGATGACCTTGTCCTCTAGTCCTGATCGGCCAGCTGCGCCAAAGACTGCTCCGAGTATAGAGCCACAGCTATCAGAGGAGAAGGCGCGCTCATAGATAGCGGGTTGATTGTTCAAAAAGCCCATCCAGACACCGCAGGTAAAGGAGGAGTTGTAACCCACCAAGACATTGTCGGCAAAGTCGTAATTGGTTCCTGTCTTCACAGCTCCATGGAAATCTTGAGGTAGGTAAGGCAGCACGCGCACAGCACTCCCCTTCTTGAGACTCTCTTGTAGGATGGAGTGAATGCGGTAGCTGGTATGAGGGCGCATGCTTGCAATGCTGCTTGCCGTCTTCATGCGAGGCTCTTCCCAGAGCACTTTGCCATGCCTGTCAGTGATCTTGGAGACGATGAAGGGGGCTAGGGGGCGTGTGCCCCCATTTGGGAAGGAGGTGTAGGCAACGACAAGCTCCTTGAGAGACATGGGCTCTGTGCCTAGATACACGCGAGGGTAGTAGGTGGGATTTGCCTCGGTGCTCTGGGCGTTGCGCTTGGGAGGCGTGATGCCTACATCCTTGAGCATCTTGGCAAAGGGCTTGGCGCCCACATTGATGCCTAGACGCGCGGAGGCTGCGATCTTGGACCACGAAAGAGCCTGACGCAGGGTGACAGAGCCGAGGTAGCGACCACGGTCGACCTCCATACCCCATTCGCCCAAGATGCCCTTGATCCCACCGATGCCCGCAAGGCGATTATCCATAGCGTCATCAATAAGGCGAGAGCTAGGCGCGTAACCATTCTCAAATGCAGCGGCATAGAGGAAGGGGAAAAGAGCCGTCCCTACCTCGCAACGTCCTGACTCGATGATGTCAAAATTGTCCACATCATAGTTGCGTCCCCCTACGTAGACGAGCACGCCACCTGATTTGTTGTCCAGAGCATAGACCACACCATCAAGATAGCGGTGCTGCGCAAAGCGCGGGTCATCCTTTTGGTCAAAGCGCACATGTTGATAGCCGACCATATTCTCGATGCTTGTGAGCTTGTCACGCATGGCTTGCGTGGCACTCTCTTGCATATCCTTGTCAATGGTCGTGTAGATACGAAGACCCGCCGACTTGACAATATCCTCAGCGCGCTCACTCTTGAAGAGATTGAGCACATGCTTGTAGACCTGATTGTAGAGGAAGTTTGTCTGACGCTGCAAGGGGGTGGGATTGAGCTGCAAGGGGATTTTTTTCAGACGATCAGCCTCCTCAAAGCTCACATAGCCCGAGCGAAACATACGATCAATTACATCGTTGCGCCAGCGGAAATTGAGCTCCGGATTGCGGATGGGATTGTAATTCTCTGGGTTTTTGATGAGAGCTGCGAGGCAGGCGGACTCGGGGACGGTGAGATCCACGGGCTCTTTGCCAAAGTAGCCCATAGCCGCCGCGCGAATGCCATAAAAGCCACGACCGAAATAAATACGATTCAAGTAGAACTCAATGATCTGCTCCTTGCTATACTTCTCCTCAATACGCATAGCCAGAAAGATCTCAACGATCTTGCGGTGGTAGCGCGTCCCCCCACGAGCCAAGGTACGACGCTCAAGGTCGAAGGCTCCGCGTGCCAACTGCTGCGTGATCGTAGAAGCCCCCTGACTCACGGCTCCACCTGCAGTGGCTGCGGCCTTGACTGCACGGAGAATACCTACAGGGTCGTAGCCATTGTGAGTCCAAAAGGTCTTGTCCTCCTGAGCGACGAGCGCGTCGACCATGCTATTCGAGATCTCCTTGAGTGGGACATAGCTGCGATTCTCCTCATAGATACGTCCGAGCTCCTTGCCCTTCCTATCATAGATGACCGCAGGGTGCTCGAGATTATTGATATTTTCTAGATCTATCTCATTAGCCCATTTGCGATGCGGGGAGGTGTAGGTCATGAATACGAAATACCCCAGAGCCGCTCCTACAATGAGAGTTAACAGAGAGATGAGACCAGCCTTCACGAAAAAGCGTAACCATGGTGAGCGAATGCGAGCAAAAAGCCCCCCCCCTCTCTTGTCGTTTTTACGTTGCTTGAGAGGCTTAAATTTATGTGCGCGGATTTTGAGTTTCTTGGGAAACATTGCTTCTTTCTGCTTTGGAGATTATCAGAATATTGAGTCTTTGGCAAGCTACAATACGCGCATTTTTACATCACTCTTAGTAATCTCTGATTTTTAGGTAATTGATGCGATGCTGTCATGTGGTGTTGATATTTTTCTTGCTAATCATCTCAATTTATGTTTCAATCACTTCGCTTCATGCCACAGTGGCGGAATGGTAGACGCAGGAGACTTAAAATCTCCCGGTCATCTT
>CAYJOV010000148.1:0-5582 GCA_964371905.1 uncultured Akkermansia sp.
AGCTGCTCGCGGGCTACACGCTCGGCGGCGCTGACCTCCTGCGCCGCGCCATGGGTAAGAAGGACGTCGCCAAGATGCAGGAGCAGCGCATCGCCTTCGTCGCCGGCTGCGAAAAGACCAACGACATCCCCGCCAAGGTCGCCAACGCCATCTTCGACAAGATCCAAAAATTCGCCGGCTACGGCTTCAACAAATCCCACTCCGCCTGCTACGCGCACATCTCCTACTGGACCGCCTACCTCAAGGCGCACTTCCCCGTCGAGCTGCTCTGCGGTCTGATGTCCAACGAGTCCACCAATGAAAAAATCGGCATCTTCATCCAAGAAGCCAACCGCATGGGCATCGAGGTGCTCGGTCCCTGCGTGAATCACTCCGGTGTGAAGTTCCAGCCCGAGCGCATGGCCAATGGGCATCTTGCCGTACGCTTTGGCCTCGCCTCCGTCAAGAGCATGGGCACAGAAGCCGTGCGCCAGCTCGTCGAAGAGCGCGAGAAGAACGGACCCTTCAAAGACCTCGAAGATCTCTGCTACCGCATCCCCTCCCAAACCCTGCGACGCAACCACCTCGAAGTGCTCGTCCAATGCGGGGCCTTTGACTGGATGATACAACCCCGCGCCCACATTTTTAGCAATATTGAGCAATGCCTCGCCTCAGCCAGCTCCGTCCACCAAGACAAGGCCAGCGGGCAGATGTCGCTCTTTGACATGATGGAGACCAGCAGCCTGAGTCAAGAAAAACCTCGACTCACCCCCGAATGGCCCAAAGAAGAGCGCCTCCAATCCGAAAAGGACTACACAGGAGCCTACTTCACCGGACACCCACTGGATAGCATGCGCGGCATCATCGACCATGAGCGCTACACGCGCATCGGCAGCCTCATTGACATGAGCCCCGAGGAGATGGGCGCGCGTCACGAGATGGCGGGTATGCTACGCTCGGTCGAGATCAAGATGAGCAAGAGCGGGCAAAAATTCGCCCTCATCACGCTCGAAGACTTCACCGGCACCACCGAGGCCCTCCTCTGGGGCGAGTCCTACACCAAGAGCGCCGCCAACGAAGGCACCCTGCAAGTAGGCAACTTCGTACGCACCCGCGTGCGCATCAGTCACGATGAACGCTCTGGCGGCAAGAAAGTCTCCGCAGGCATGCTCGACCTCATCAACACACGCAAGCGTAACACGCCTAAGATCAGACACAACTACGAGATCGTGCTCAACACCGCACGCCACACCAGACAAGACCTCGACTACATCAAATCCAGCCTCCTTGAGCACTCCGGCGAGCTGCCCGTCCACATCACCTTCCGCAACTCTCTGGGCTCACGCGTCAGCATCGAGCTCGATGAGCGCTACCGCGTCGCGGAGAGCTGCGAGCTGGACGACAAGCTTTCCTTCTATCTCTAAATTGTCGCATACCACCATGAAATTATTCCAAAGCATCTTTGCCATCTTCATCCTCATCTGCTGTATTGGAGTCCTCCTTCGATTCAACTACAAAAACGGCGAACTTTCCCTCAGCTGGGATTCCTTAGCATTCTGGGAAAAAGCCAAAACTCCCCCCACGGAGCCCCAGATAAAGCTCCCCAGGCACGGAGTCCAGAGCGATGAGCTCGCCCTCCAGTGCCTCAAGCTCCAGCTTACCAATCCCCATAAAAAGAACATCGTCTTTTCCCCACTCGCTCTCAATATCCTGCTACACCAATGGCGTCCTCTCGTCGGAGAAACACAAGCAGCCCGCATCCAAGAACTCCTCAACAAGAGCGGAAGCATCACACAGGCCGAAAATGCCACCAACACAGCTACAGGACTCGTCCTCCCCTTTGCAGACAGCGCGCTGCCCCTCCTCGACAACGAGCACACCGCCGAGCTCACACGCGTCCCCTTCTCCAACGACAGGGTACAAGCACTCCGAGAGATCAACAACTGGTCAGCGGTGAATACCAAGGGGGCTATCCTACTGCCTCTCTCCAGCGCGGATCTCAACGACGAGACACAGCTCATCTCACTCGCAGCTATGAGTGCCAGCTACCCATGGCTACATCCCCTGCGCAACGAGGAGCACAAGCCTATATCCTTCTACGACGAGAACAGCAGCACAGGCTCGTACAACGTCAACACACTGCAAATGGATGCCCCTCTACGCTATCTCGACACCCCCGAATACATCGCCCTTGCGCTCTTCTTTGAAAACAAGCAGAACGACCTGCTACTCCCACGCACCTGTCTGCTGCTCATCATGCCCAAGATCGACAAGCTGCGCCCCTACCTCAAGGAATTCAGCGCGGAACAACTCAGCACCATTCGTGCACAACTTGCAGTCACACAAGCACGAGAAGTGCATCTCCGCCTCCCCAGCTTCCAAGTCCACCCACTGCGCGAATCGCAGAAAGAGCTCTTCATCCAGCTCGGACTCCCTAGCCTCTTTGGGACAACCAATGCATTCCCCCAGCTCACCAGTGCACCCTGTAGCCTCCAAGATGTCTGGCAAATCTTCAACTTTCAAGCCATTGCTAGCCCAGAAAACGACGATGATAGCGCAACGAGTGCTAGCACAGAAGCAATGTCTGAAAATACCCTGACCATCAACCGTCCTTTCCTCTGGATGCTCACCGATCTGAGCAGTGAGGCTAGTCCTCAGCTCATGGGTACGATAGAAAAACTCTGATACAACCGGCGAATACAGCCCCGTACACATCAACATTAAGACACACATTTCCAGCCAGCTAGAGGGAAATATACTTGTCATCTACTAGCTAACTGTGTATGATCGCCCCATGCAAGAAGCGCTCAAAAACCTCTTAGCCGAAAGCCAGACCTACATCAATCGCTTGGAAGGCATCCCCACCCCTTCACCCGAGCTTCAGAAGATAGCGATGCGTAGCGCACGTGAACTCCAGCGCAGCATCCACCGCTTCGAGTCCAAGCTCATCCTCATGGCAACGATAGGCTCTGTTAAAAGTGGCAAATCCACCCTCAGCAACTGCCTCGCTAGGCGTGAATTATGCGCGACGCAGCTCGGGATAGAGACCACACGCCTCCCCCTTATCGTCCTTGCCAGCAATGATGGCACGGAGCGCATTGAGCTCTTCTCCCCCAAGGCTGCACACGAGCTTGATGAGAAGGAGCTCTTTGAGCTCGTCATCGACCACCTGCGAGGCATTGAGAAGGACAACTTTGCCCGCAAGGTCACCCTCGACCGCCGCCCCCTCACCCCCAGCACTCTCGAGGCATGGGGACAAGGGCGCACCCCAGCACGCTGCGCCGCTATCTACCTCGTCGAGCCCGATGCGACCCTGCTCCAATCGGGCATCGCCCTCATCGACATGCCTGGCATGGATGGGCTCAACTCGAACTGGCACGACGAAAAGCTCCATGCATGGATGAATCAAAATGCCGACTACTTCCTGCTCGTCCAGAGTAGCTTTGCAGCCCTCACCCCCGACACCAGCCAGTACCTCAAGCAGGCCATGGAGCAGTCCCCTCGCCCCATACGCGTCGTGCAAAACCGCATTGAGGCGCAATTCTGGGAAGGCAGACAAGGGCTCAATATGCAGCAGATGCTCCAGCAGCACAACACGCAGAAGAATCTCTCCGACATCCTCCGCAAGATCATCCCCAGCAGCTCCGTGAATGCAGGACTCGCGTGGTGGCAGCTTGAGCAAAAAGTCACCAAGGGCAACGAAGCCACCCCTGTCACGGATATCCACTCCCATGAGTCCCATCTCGCAGAGCTGGAGTCCGACATCCTCAGCGACCTCAGCGACAGCGATCAAGTACTGGAAAAAAACTCGCTTGATCATCTGCACAAGACGCTAGAGGAGATCGACATGCGCCTCAAGGAGCAGCAGGGAAATGCCGAGAATCACCTCTCCCACCTCCATCTCCTCGAGAGTCAGGTGAAGATGCTGCTCGACAAAGCACGCCTACGCGAAGCCATCGAGACCCAGAATCTCATGGATGCACGTCTGCGCAGCAAGTACCTCGCCGACGAGGCCAAGGACAATCTCAATCGCCGCCTCGATCAGATCCTCAACATTGAGATCGACGGCTACTTCCCCAAGGAATGGCTCGAGCACAAGCGCACAGGCGATGAGCTCAACCGCATCCGCATCAAGCTCGAAAACGACCTAGCCGAAGTCGCCTCCGAGCAAGAGACCCATGTACTCGCCCCCGAAAAGTACTGCGAGCTCACCACCCTTGAGAAGGAGAAAATCACCGCCTGCGCCCAAATCCTCCAACGCCGCAGCGCGGAAGACATCGAAAAAGACCTCATCAACTCCATCTTAGAAGCATGGGTCAACGTCCCGCTCAACTGCGCCCCCTTCTCACTCGGTGAGCTCAACAGCCGCAAGGTGCTGGGTATCATGGACAAGAAGTACAGCTACATGGACGTCGCCCCCCAATGGCGCAGCAGCGGTCGCGACACGATCACCAAGCGACTCTACGAATGGCATCATCAGGTCAACGAGCAGTTCAACACCTTCATCAACCAGCGCATCGTTGCACTCGAGAACTGCCTCTTACTGGAATGGGAGCGCTACCACAAGTCCGAACAAGTCGGCCGCACCAGCAGCCAGGCCAAGCGCGACATCAACGCGACAGAGCAGCTCCGCGAGCAGCTCGCCCCCGTCCTCCATCGCGCACGCCAGCTCCACGCCAGCAAATAAGCCAGCCAGCGAACACAAATAATACCTCAGACACGCAGAGCGCAGCCCGCGCTCTGCGTGCTTTTTTATCGCGTGAAAAGAGAATACAAAGAAGGGGTGCTAGCGAACTAACACCCCCCCTTTGAAGAATCATTGATAAAATCAAAAAATGTCTCTTAGCGAGCAGCCTTGACGATGGCAGCGAAAGAATCAGCCTTGAGAGCGGCACCACCGACGAGAGCGCCATCAATGTCAGGTTGAGCCATGAGTTCAGCGGCATTGCCAGGATTGACCGAGCCACCGTACTGGAGACGCACGGCATCAGCAGCAGCTTGGCCGAACTTCTCAGCAAGAACACCACGGATAAAGGCGTGAGCGGACTGAGCGTCTGCGCTGGAAGCCGTGACACCTGTACCGATAGCCCAGACTGGCTCATAAGCGATGACGATACCAGCGACTTCTTCCGCTGTGAGGTCTTCCAAGCCTTCGATCACCTGGCTGCTAAGAACGCTCTCGAGCTCACCGCCTTCGCGCTGCTGGAGAGTCTCACCGATGCAGTAGATAGGGACGATACCAGCAGCGAGAGCCTTCTTCACCTTCTTGTTGATGTAGGCATTTGTCTCGCCATGGTACTGGCGACGCTCACTGTGACCGAGTACGACGTACTTGCAGCCCAGCTCATTGAGCATTGCTGTAGAGATCTCACCGGTGAATGCACCGTTATCGCGATCGCTGACATCTTGAGCACCAACGCCGACGCAAGTGCAATCTCCGACAGTTTGCATAACAGCAGGAATAGTAACAAAGGGAGGAACTACAACCATAGTTGCTTGGGAGCAACCACAGGCATCGCCCATTTCGGACTTCAGATTAGCGAGGAAAGCGACGGCATCCTTGGGACCCATGTTCATCTTCCAGTTTGCAGCAATAATTGGGG
>CAYJOV010000149.1:0-5503 GCA_964371905.1 uncultured Akkermansia sp.
CGGAGGAAAAGAAAAGCCTTGAAGTTTAAACGCTTCAAGGCTTTTTCGTCTTTGCCAATAGAATGCTGCAAGCTTTATGGAGCGCGGTGCAGCCCCCGATAGCTCTTGACAGTCTGGCGAGGGATTTGTATGATAAGCCGCATCATGTCAGATGACCAAGATAAGCCCCTGATGAATTGGGAGCAGGCTCGCGAGCTCGCTCATGATCTCAATCCCGATGATTTTGATGATGCGGTGATACACTTCCTCGATGAGCTGCTGGGTCATCAGCCTGATTATGCCCTGCTCCAGCAGGCGGCCACGCTCTTGTTGCAAGATGAGGTGGATCTCTCGCCTGATCTGCGCGAGTGCGGGATTGAGCCCGACGAGCAGCTCATTGAGATCTTCATCCTCGCGGGCGCTGATGTGGATGCGCGCAATGCCTTTGGCGAGACACCGCTGACGCTGGCGGCTCGCTATGGCTACGAGGAGCTAGCCGCCTTCCTCCTCTCAGTAGGCGCGAGCAAGCAGCGTCGCAATGCGCAGGGCAAGATCCCTGCGGATGTCGCCTGCTCGCCGGCTCTCATCGATCTGCTCATGCCGGAGGACAAGCGCGCGCTCGATGGGGCTTTGCTGGCAGATGAGGAGGCACTCCCCGATTATATGGAGGATGGTGACTTGGAAGCTCCCGAGGGGCTGGCAGACGAGCTGCTGCGCCTGTATGAGACGCGAAAAAATGCCGAGGCAGCGCAGGATGAGCGCTTTGCACCTCGGCATGATTGCGGGCTGGGAGAGTGAGCTTGATGCTACTGCGTCCGATTCGTCGCATGATTATCCGATGGGATAATCATGCTGAGCATCGCTATGAGCACGTGCGATCCGCATTGAAAAAGCATCATCCGACCCGATTAAGAAAATCAGATCGAATGTGCGATGAACTAGGCTGTGCGACGGCGGCGCAGGAGCAAAGCGGAGAACGCCAGAAGGCTCAATGTAGCGGAGCTAGGCTCGGGAATGATGGACGATGTGTCGACGCGGAGTATAGGACTCCAAGTAGAGTTTCCATCTACCTTTCCAAGATCACTCGTACGGCTTACGGATATGTTTGCGTTTTTGAGATTCCCCGCGGCATCGACGAAATCAACTGTGTAGCTATCTCCGAGAACCAAGTTGACTCCTGAGAAGTCGAAGGTGTAGGTACCTTTACCTGTATATCTGAATGAAGGAGTCCATGGATCATCCCAGGTATCATTCGTATTAATCGTGGCTGCTGAGCTCGTAAAAGAATTACCCTCACCATCAGTAATACGAAGGTAGTAATCGCCTGTACCACCCAGTGTTTCACTAGTATAATGCGCAAAAACACTGATGGACGTGAGGCTCACGGAATTGCCTGTCTGAAAAATACTTTCGGCCTCAAGAGCTTCTTCGCCTGAGAGGGGGCCGCCATCGGCAGCCGTCGCCGTCGTGAGACTGCCTGACGTTGCCGTGTATGAGCTGCTGGGAAGCGTTAGCGTAAAGGTCGTCTCGTTTGAAAGAACATTTGCAGCACTGGCAAATCCAGTTTCTGTTAAATAATTGTAGGTGGTCGGATCGCTAGCATGCACAGTGCTAAGCGAGGCGAACAGTAAGAGTATGGATAATAGTGTTTTCATAGTCTGGTCGCTGTAATATAACAGTGTTATTATTAAACTGTCAATAAAAAAGATAGCGAATAGAGACTATTCTTCTTGCCTTGCTCCAGTGATGACTAGAGCAGAGCAGGAGGGAATGAAGGATCACGGCTTGGCGTCCTTCCTTTGATTGAAGGCGTTGCTAGCTCATTGCTCACCGCCCTATTGGCGGCTGTGGAAGAGCTTTTCGACGTACTTCGCGATCATATCGACCTCGATGTTCATCTGTGTCCCTAGCTGGACGCTGTGGAGATTCGTACGCTCCCAAGTGTGAGGCGTGATCCAGAATTCGAGCTCATTGTCCCCCAAGATCTGCGCAATGGTCAGGGAGATACCATCCAGCGTGATGCTGCCCTTGTCGATGATGTAGCGATCATAGGAGGCAGGGATGCGCACGCGTACCATGTGGTCCTGCCCGACGGGGGTGATGCCTGTGACCTCGGCGACGGTGTCCACATGCCCCATGACGAAGTGACCGCCAAAGCGGCCATTGCCGCCCATGGCGCGCTCGAGATTGCAGATATCGCCCTCCTTGAGACTCCCGAGTGCGGTGACGCGTAGGGTCTGGGTGAGCAGGTCAAACTCGACCTCATCGCCCTCGATGCGGTCAACCGTGAGGCAGCAGCCATTCACCGCCACCGAGTCGCCTAGCGCGAGCTCGGAGGCAAAGGGGATGGAGAGCGTGTAGCGTGCGCCGCTGGCGACGCTGCGGAGTGTCTTGAGAGTGCCGGTGCATTCGACGAGTCCTGTAAACATAGTGATATGATTGAGAATAGTATTGTATTAAAGGAAATAGAACATGCAGAACATGATGACCGTAGGCAGCAGAGCCCAGAGGGCGAGGAGCAGCGGATTGATACTGCTGAAGTGCTTGCTGAGGATGGACTGACCCGCGAGGTTGGGGGCATTCGCGATGACGGTGAGACCGCCGCCGGTGACGGCACCTGCGACGATGGCGTACTTCATATTATCGGCGAGATTGGGCACCGTGCTTGCGAGGAAGGTGACAGCGGCATTGTCATTGAAGGCCGTGAGCACGCTAGCAAGCGCCATCGTGGCACCCTCACCCAATGCGCCGAGAGACTGCAAGACAGGCTGCATCCACCAGCCCTGAGTGCCGCCGAGGATGAGAAGTCCTGCGAGGAAGATACCGACAAAGAGCGGGATCTTGATCGTGAGCTTCTCCTGATGCGGGCGAGAGACGGCAAAGAAGAGCAGGAAGGCAGCAAAACCGCTGAGGAAGTAGACGGGGTAGTGCGCGAAGTAGACCGTGAAGACGAGGAAGACCAGCGAGCCGAGGTAGACCCAGAGGGGAATGGGTGCTGGGGTGGCATCGGGGGCGCTTTCTGCCTGATCGGCACTGGGGGCAACGAGGGCGCGCTGCTTGTCCGCGAGGCGGGCGAACTCGCCGCGGAACATCGCGTAGTAGATGACATTAGAAATCACAATACCTATCATCGCCTTCCAGCCAAAATTCAGCATCATGAACTCCAGCGTCCACTCCCACTTCCCCGCCACCATCACGATAGGAGGCGCGGCGAAATGCGTGAGCGTACCGCCTACCGAGACATTGACAAAGAGCAGGCCGAGCGTCGCGTAGCAGAAGCTCGTGGAGGGCTTGAGATCGTAGATCTTCTTGCTCAAGATGATGGCGGCAAGCGTCATCGCGGCGGGCTCGGTGATGAACGAGCCGAAGAAAGGCGCGACCGTGAGCACCGTGAGCCACCATGCAAGGGGGGTCTCCTTGCCCCAGCGAGCCATGCGTTGGAGGGCGCACTCGGCCATGCGGTAGATGGGGCGAGAGGCGGCTATGATCATGATGGTCGCAACAAAGAGAGGCTCGGTGTAATTCGTATCGCGACCGAGATAATTCACCAAATCGCTCGTGGAGTAGTAGCTGATGCAAACGAAGGAGAAAGGAATGACCCAGAGGGCGAAAATCAGCTCAATCTCGCCGAGCACGTGGAGAATGCGAACGGAGAGACAATGGCCGCGGGACTTCTCCACGCGGTGGGCGGCATTGATGATGAGAGGGGCGAGGAAAGTATGAATAATCGCGCCGAGGAAGCAGAGACTCACGGCGAGATTGAAGGGATCGACACCCATGCGGTGGGAAAGCTTTTGCCAGAGGGACATGTCGGCTTCATCGAGGGCGTAGAAGGGGAGCGGATGGGGGAAGCGGCTGTATTTATCGCCCTGCTGAGTCTGAGCGGCAGTCCAAGCGACACCGGCGGGGGGGAGGGGAGCGGCCTTTTCGGGGACAGAGATGCTGACATGCTTGACGCTGGGGGGACTGGCGAGCTCGGCGGTGGTGGGCTCGTCTGCGCTCACCCTGAACACAGAAAATAAGAGCACAAGGAGGGGAATCAACAATTTCAAGAGCGATAATGTCCTCGTCAGAGAGGTGCTTTTGTCATGGTACTCGGAGACGGCTTTCATCAGCATAGGGAGGATGGTATCACAAGATAATGGTTTATGCAAAGCCAAAAAGACCTTGTTGGAAGACAGTAAGCCGAGCCTAACATGAAAAAACTCTCACCAAAAGCCGCAAAACGCACCCACCCGCAACACAAAAGTGGGAGTCCAGAGGGCCAACTGGTCCTTTGGTGGCCGTCTGGGGGCCAGTCCCCAGCGGGTGAAGGGCAGAGCCCTTCTGGGGTGCGGGGCGAAGCCCTGCGGAAACGCTGGATCGCAGATCCAGCAGGGCGTCAGTCTCGCAAAAGCCACACACGCCCGCGCGGCAAACCCAGCATCGAACTTATCGCCTGAAACTGACGCCCCCGTCCACCGCGCGCGAAGCGCGACAAATTCCTCACCGTGGCAAACGCGAAGCGTCACCACCGCCGCCACGACTACAGCGGGAAATAACGATCCAAATCCCGCAAATGCCACACCAGCATCTGCTCCATCGTCATCCCCGCCACCGCCGGCCACATACTGCCGTCTTGGCTGGCCACAATCTGCCCACAGCTCTCCACGTAGATCAGAAAGCTCTTCTCACACGCCGTGATCTCCTTGATCAGCTCCTTCTTATTCTCCACAGACGAAGCCATCACCGCATCACGCCGCTGCTGGTACGCCTTCTTCACCATCGCTTCATAATGATTATACATGTCGGTGCTCAGCGTCGTCATATCATACTGGCTTCCCGAGGCGCGCTCATCATTTTCTAATGCCTTATTGCCGTACTTGCGCCTTGTTTCCGCCTCTCCGTCTCGGAGCAGCTTTTCTATAGAGGCAGCAAGGGTCATCTCATTGCCTGATCCATCGCCACAGGAGCTAAACACCTCGATCAAGCGTTGCTCGGCGAGGGCGCGCTCAAAACGGCTCAGCGAATTTTCCAAGGCATCGGAGGTCAGAGGCTGCCACAGCTCGCCCGCCCCGCCTCGCAGGCGTGCCCACGCGAGCAAATGCGTCTTCATGGTCTCCCATTGGGTGACGGAGCGTCTGTATTGTGCATAGCGTTCTGTGGCTAGGTTGACATACATCTCGTCCATGTCACTCATTTCTTTGACGTAGTTTTTAAAATACTGGTCGTAGCGGTGGTAGAGTTTTTTGAGCATTTCTTCCGATGAGGGGATGCGGTAGATTTTCTCTACCTCCGTGCTGGTGATGTCTTCACCCTGTGCCATCGTGTTGCAGCTCAGGGGGAGGAATGATAAGACTCCTAAAAGGAAAAATTGATGCAGCTTCTGTCTCATAGTGTGTATATATAGCATAAAGGATTTCATATGCAAGGTTAAATGCTGAGGGTGGGCGTATATTGTGCGGCTGTCGCTGCGGCTTGAGGCGTGGAGATTTAGGGAAGTGTTTTGCGTATGAGCATGGCTATAAAGTAGGACATGAAAATG
>CAYJOV010000150.1:0-5469 GCA_964371905.1 uncultured Akkermansia sp.
AGTCAATGTTGGAGATGAGCATGAGGAAGTCTTCGTCGGGGTTGGCATTCTTGGGCGCGGGGATGCGCTTGACGATTTGATGCAGCAGGGGGGTGCAGTCGACGGGGGGCTCGCCTTCGAGGCTGTTCATGAAGTAGCCGTCGCGGGATGAGCCGTAGACGAAGGGGGTCTCGAATTGCTCGTCAGTCGCGTCGAGCTCAAGGAAGAGCTCGAGTACTTGGTCGTGGACCTTGAGGGGGTTGGCGTGGGGGCGGTCGATTTTGTTGACCACGACGATGGGGATGAGTCCTTCTTGGAGAGCCTTGCGCAGCACGAAGCGTGTCTGGGCTTGGGGCCCTTCGTAGGCGTCTACGACGAGGATGACCCCGTCGACCATCTTCATGACGCGCTCGACCTCCGCGCCAAAGTCGGCGTGCCCTGGGGTGTCAACGATATTGATCGTGTAGCCATTCCAGAGGATGGAGGTGTTTTTTGCCTTAATGGTGATGCCTTTTTCGCGCTCGAGGTCCATGGAGTCCATGGCGCGCTCTTGCACCTCCTGATTGTCGCGGTAGGTACCGCCAGCCTTGAGGAGTTGGTCAACGAGGGTGGTTTTCCCATGGTCAACGTGGGCGATAATGGCTAGATTGCGAAAGTGGGAGGCGTCACTCATAAAGATAAAAGGCTGATTAGCGCGCGCATTCTATCACGAGTGTAGTGCTTTGGAAAGAGGAATTTTATATATATTTCCTATGTGAGCTGTGAGGAAAGAAGCTTGCTATTTGCCCGCGGCATCCGTAGAATGGGGGTGTGAATTACCAGCAGGATATCAGCGAACTCAAGGAGGTGGCTCTCCGCGCCTACCGTGGCATGGAGCTAGCGCGCGCCTTTGAGCATAAGATTTCTTCTCTCTACAAGGCGGGCAAGATCATGGGGGGCGTCTTTCTCGGGCGTGGGCACGAGGCTATCGCTGCCTGTCAAGCCGTCTTTCTCCAGCGTGGCTATGATGTCTACGCTCCCTTTATCCGCGAGAATGCGGGGCGCTTTGTCTGGGGGGATAGCCCACTGGATTGTACGCGCGTGTACTTGGGGACCGCGAGTAGTGTGATGCGCGGACGCGATGGTAATGTGCACTGGGGGCATCCCGAGCTGGGCAATCCCGCGCCCATTTCTCACCTCGGGGCGATGATCTCGGTGGCGGCGGGGATGCTTCTGGCGAAGCGTTTTCAGTCTGTCACGGATGCCGTCGGGGTGGCCTGCTCTGGCGATGGGACGACATCGACGGGGGCTTTTCACGAGGCTTGCAATATGGCAGCCGTGGAGAAGCTGCCTCTGGTGGTGGTGGTTTCTAATAATCAATTCGCCTACTCGACGCGCAATGACGAGCAGTTCGCCTGCGCGTCTCTCGTGGATCGCGGTCGCGGCTACGGCATGGAGACATGGGAGTGCGATGGGACGGATTTTCTCGCGACCTTGCAGACCATGCACGCGGCGATTTCGAAGGCACGACGCGAGCAGTCTCCTCAGTGGGTCGTGGCTCATACGCTGCGCCAGTGCGGGCACGGTGAGCATGATGATGCGAGCTATATTCCCCAAGAGCTCAAGGATAGCTACGCGCAGCGCGACTGTCTCGACGTGGCGCAGCGGCAGTTGCGTGACTTGGGCTGGCTGGACGATGAGGCTATTGCGGCTATTCAAGAGGAGTGCAAGTCCCGCGTGCAGCAGGAGGTCGCTCAAGCTCAGCGCGAAGCCGCACCCCGCGTGCGCGATGAGTCATGGCAGGCGACCTCGTGGGGGGCTGAATTTTAAATTTTCTTTATCCTATGAGTGTAACTTACATTGATGCTATCCATCAGGCGATGAAGGAGCTCCTTGAGGAGGATTCTCGCGTCTTTCTCTATGGCCAAGATATTGCAGGGAGCTTTGGCGGTGCGTTCAAGGCGACGAAGGGGCTCTATGATCTCTATCCCGATCGTGTGAAGAATGCCCCTATCAGCGAGGATGCGATGATAGGGCTGGCCATGGGCGCGGCTCTCGGGGGGATGCGTCCCCTCGTGGAGATGCAGTTTGCGGACTTCTCGACGATTGCGCTGAATCAATTTGCCAACAACTGCGCGGCGCATTACTACCGTACGGGTATCCCTGTCAATGTGACGCTGCGCTTGCCCATGGGCGGGACACCGGGGGGCGGGCCTTACCATAGCCAGAGCATGGAGGCGCTCTTTGCGCATTTCCCCGGCATGCACATCCTGACACCTGCTACGGTGGCGGATGCCTACGCCATGCTCAAGATGGCGGTGGAGCTGCCCGATCCTGTGGTCTTTGCCGAGCATAAGTTCCTCTACCGCTGGCTCAAGGCGGAGAGCTTCCTGCCAGAGAATGGTGAAGCCCCCCTGCCGCTGGGGCGCGCTCGTATCGCGCGTCACGGTAGGCATGCGACGATTGTCACTTACTCGGCCATGGTCGCGGAGTCTCTGAAGGCGGCCGACGAGCTCGCCGAGAAGAATGGCTATGAGATCGAGGTGGTCGATCTGCGCAGCGTGCGTCCGCTGGATATGGATACGGTGCTTGCCTCGGTGGCGCGCACGGGGCGTGTCATGGTGGTGAGCGAGGATTTCCCCTACGGTGGTGTTGCCGCTGAGGTGGTCGCGCGTATTGTGGCGGAGGGATTCCATCTGCTGGATACGCCTCCTCTGCGTCACTGTGCCAAGGATACACCCATCCCCCAGCATCCCGATCTCTGGCGTGCCCATCGCCCGCATGCGGCGGATATCAGCCACTCGCTGCGCTACCTACTTTCCCTTTAAAATCTTTTATCAAGCTTCAACGACCTTTTTCTTATCATGCCCCAAGTCCCCATCCTCATGCCCCAGCTCGGCGAGTCCATCACCGAGGCGACGATCATGAGTATCCTCATCCAGCCCGACTCCCCTGTGTCGGTAGACCAAGAGATCATCGAGGTCGAGACCAACAAGGCCGTCATGGCTCTCCCCGCTCTCTGCTCGGGTAAGATCGCCGAATACCTCGTCGCCGAGGGCGAGACGCTGCCCGTCGGCACTGTCCTAGGCTACATCGAGGCGAGTGAGGAGGAGATCGAGCGTCAGGGGCTCGCCTCCATGCTCTCACAGGCCGATGAGCCAGAGGACAGTGCTGCTCCTCACATCCAAGCGATGCCTGCGAGCTCGGGGACTGACGGGGCGCATTTCCGCACCGAGGGCGAGTTCCGTGAGAACTTTTCCTCCTCCAAGAGCGCGGTGTCGGGAGGGCTTCCCGTTCCTATCCCCCTGCGCAGTGCGAATTATCTCTCCCCGCGCATCCGCGCGCGCATGGATGAGCTCGGGATCACCGAGGCGGATCTCGCCTACATCTCGGGTACAGGGGTAGGGGGGCGCATCACGATTGAGGATTTCGAGCAATTCATCGACTATGTGGATGGCTGGCCGTCGCGTCAGGCATCGCCCATGCGCCGCAGCGTGGCCAATAGCATGCAGCGCACGTGGCGTCGTCCCATTGCCAGCGCGAGTCGACCCATTTTCATGGCTCCTATCATCCTGCACCGCAAGAGGCAGGTGACGAAGCCCGGTATCACGCTGTACTTTGTCCGCGCCCTCGCCCTCGCCCTTGCCGAGTCTCCGCAGTGTGCAGGCTACATGGTGGGCGGACGCATCCTCACGCCCAAGAGCATTGATATAGGCATTGCCGTGCAGGTGGACGATGGCGTGATGGTGCCCGTCATGCGCGGGGCGAACGAATACACCATGGAGCAGCTCATCGAGGAGTATAATAAGCTTGTCGCTCAGGCGCGTCAGCGTCGCTTGAGTCCCGAGTATCAGGGGGGCGGTATTGCCACGGTGACGAATTTCGGCGGCTTCGGCCTCACCGATGCGACGCCCATGCCTCTGCCCAGCGAGAGCCTGATTCTCGGGGTGGGCTCGGTCGTGAAAGAGCCTGTCTGGAGCGATGAGGTAGAGTGCTTTATCCCTGTGGAGAAGGCGCATATCGTCGCCTCCTTTGACCATCGTGTCGTGGACGGTGGTGACATAGGTCGTCTCATGCAGCGCATCGCTTACTTCCTCGAGCATCCTGATGTCCTCTGATGCCGAGCAGCCGCCTCTAGGCATCCTCGCAGGTGCGGGAGAATACCCGCGTCTGCTCGCCGAGGGCGCGCGTCGCGCGGGGCGGCGCATCGTGGGGATTGGATTCAGAGGGGCGGAAGAGTCCGCCTTCAAGGCACTCTGTGATCACTATGCCTGTTACCGAGTGGGGGCGATTGAGGGACCTGCTGCTTTTTTTCAAATGCATGGCGTGGAAGAATGCGTGCTAGCAGGACAGATCAAGCCCTCCTGCATCTACACACTCTGGCCCGATACTACCGCGCGTCGCCTCCTCGCTCAGATGGATAGGCGCAACGCGCATACGATTTTTGGAGCCGTCTGCCGCTACATCGAGAGTCAAGGGATGCATGCTCTGCCCTCCACCGTCTACATGGAGCATGCCATGCCTGCCGAGGGGCACATCGCGGGACCTAGCCCCACTGAGTCTATGCTCGCGATGGCGCGGCGGGGGATGGGGCATGCGAGCACGATTGCCGATCTCGACATAGGTCAGAGCCTCGTGATGCAGGGGGAGCATGTGCTCTGTGTCGAGGGCTACAAGGGGACGAATGAATGCATCAAGCAGTCCGCTCTCAGCGATTTCTCAGGAGAGAAAATCCTCTGCAAGATCACGAAGCATAGGCATGATATGCGCTTCGATGTCCCCTGCATTGGCATAGGCACGGTGCGTCACTGCCAGCGCGCGGGCATACGCCACCTTGTCATCGAGGCGGATCGTACCATCATGCTGCAAGCCGCGCAGGTGAGAGAGTTTTGCGCCCAGCATGGCATCAGCCTCTTTGCCCTGCCGCGTCCGCCCCGTGATGAGGTCGCGACCCACGCTCCGCAAGGTGAGGATGACGCGACTCATGCTCCCCAAGGTGAGGATGACGCGACTCATGCACGCGCTCTCGCAGCCCAGCTCGATGCTCAAGGCATAGGGACGAGTGCTGCTGTCTGTGATGGGGTCGTGATAGCGGTCGGCGATCATCAGGGGCTAGAGAAGTGCATCAAGCGCGCCGCCTCCTACATGCGCCGCCTGCGCTGGGCGCGCCTCATCAACGCTCTGTTGCATTACCTGCTCGGGTATAAGAAGAGCCAACAGGCCGCTCCCCTCATCCTCGCGAGCACGCAGACGCTCTCCGCACAGGAGAAGAAGCTTCTACGCTCCCATAAGATCAAGCTCGCTGAGTAGAACGTATTTCTTATTTAAATAATAAAGCGCAGCTCCGTGTCGTACGGAGCTGCGCTTTGTTTTATGGGGACTTCTAAATTCTCGTCATTCTAAATAAGAGGGAGTCGAAAATCGCTTCACGAGGCATCTTTTGAGTGCTTTTCGGTTGGATTATCCCGTCGCCTCTCCCCACGAGGTGGCGTGGGGGGCTCTGGTCTCAAA
>CAYJOV010000151.1:0-5422 GCA_964371905.1 uncultured Akkermansia sp.
CAAAGTGGTCATTAGCTGACCAGTATATGGGACTACCACCAACGACTCATTTGGGCAGACACGAGGTTAAAAAGATCAAAGTTCAACAGCGAAAAGAAGAATTACTCAAAGCCGAAAATGAGAGAAACAACTTCTTAGCTCGCCTTGATATAAAACCCATCGGTGATGAGGAAGCAACAGAAGCCACGCCCCTGTCAGATGCCTTATCCGATTTGGACATCAACGACCTGCCGCCTTAGGAGGGAACATGGCTCACAGTCGAACCAGAGGGTGAACCGCTCACGATCATGAGATCATGGGCTGGATTCGAGATGTGCTTTGCGACACCAGCGTGCGGGCGCACAAGCAGCAGCGAATCATTCTGAGCTCTGGAGGCGCGCCGCTGGCTTTGCCGCGCTGCTGCGGAGGTAATCCGCCTCGCACTGCTGCAGCTGCTTGAGACGTCTGAGGAGTTCCTGCTTGAGCTGCTCGTAGCTGAGCATAGGGATCATGAGGACGGGGTAGCTGAGATTCATCTCGCTGAAGAGGTAGCGACCCATGCGCGTTTCTTTGCGTAGCATACAATCTTTGAGGTACTTGGATGATTTTCCCAATTCGGAGGCAATCCCCGTCTCGCGTATGATGTCGAGCATGTTGCAGAAGAGATGCGGATTGCTAAAGATGGTGATCTTGAGCATCGAGTTGACGATGTCTTGGTGCATGTGAAATTGCTCCAAGTAATAGGCTAGCTTCCCCGCGCGTGCGCTGCGCACATAGAGCACGGCGATCACGGCTTTTTGGACGTAGCTATTTTTAAATTGATTGAGGAATGATTTGTTGAGCAGATCTTCGCATAGGGCGGCATTCTCCGTGATCACGGGGTACTGCGCTACGAGATAATCCCGATGGTAGTAGCAAAAGATCGTCAACCAAAACATCTTGTTGAATAGCAAGCTGCGATCAATACCCGCGTACGCACGGGCGATGGTCTCGCTCATGAGGATAAAGTCCCGCTTCTTGGCTCGCTCCGCCATCGCATCGTGTCGCCTGTAATGAGCGAGGTAGATGGGGAAGGGCTCCAGCTCCGCGACGTCGTCGAGGGGCAATTCGTAGCTCTGCTTGGTATCGAGGTACGCATCGCGCTTTTGCTCCCATTCATCAGAGATAAGATCTTGGAAGAATGACTCTGTGCGGCACAGGCGCGCGGATAGGAGAGTGATGTTCATGACTGAATGAGTTTGCTGAGTGCTTGGGTGAATTTGCCCACGAGACCATCACCTATCTTGTGGATGATGGCATCGATGGATTCAAATCGTAGCTCCTTGATGCCTTTTGCCTTGAGGAGGGAGAGGACTTTTTCTTCGCGCTCGTTGCTGGGGCTCAGTTGACTGATCTCGAGCTCCGCGTCGAGCACACTCTGATTCTCCTGATCGATGTCAGCATCCATGAGGTGGCTACAGAGCAGATGCATGAGCTGCTTTTGCAGAGCGGCATAGAGGTAGAGATTGACGAGGTGGTCCTTGGTCTGGGTGAGTAGCTTGGTTTCCACCTTGTTGAAGACAAGCTCTATCATGGAGGGAGAGAGCCGCGTCGTGTAATCCTGTAGCTGCGTCTCATCTATCGTGACGACGAAGAGATTGTAACTCTCCTCGGACTCGAGCTCGCATTTGATCATGCGGGAGAATCCGAGCATCTGCCCTGGCTGGACGACGATACGCTCCTTGCGCTCGTCGAAGTAGGTGGTGAGCTCCTTGTTCTCCGCAAAGGATATGGCGTCCTTTGCCATGATCATCAGCTGGATTTCTACACTGCTTTCAAAGGAGATTTCTTCTTTGGAGATGAGGAGGATAGTGCTGGAGCGTTTGCGCTGAAAGCTGGTGACACTCAGCGGAGCATAAAAGCAGTCCGCGCCCTTGAGCACGAGGAAGAGCTCGGCACGACCAGCCGCGAGATGCTCGCGGAGGAAGGTGGAGCTAATCAAGGTGTCAATCTCAAGGCGGTACTCATCGCCCTGATCATGAATGTTGAGATCAAAGCAAAATTGCGCGGCTCTGTAGCCTTTTTTCGAATCGTCGCGCAGGACAGGGTAGGGAAAGTTGGCCGTAGTGGTGTAGATCATGCGAGGATGCGGTGTGTCGTGGATCAGTGCTCGACGACGAATTCGTACTTGAGGTTCTGATTGGCCTGAGGATGGAAGCGCAGGCGCAGGGAGACGAGGTTGTTGATGATGTGGGTATCAATGGAATCGGGCTGCTCCTCGCAGAAGCGTGCGGGCTCAGTGAGCAGGTCAGGCGCGATGATGCTCTGGTAGATTTGCTGGAGGTTGAGCGGCTGGCCTTCTTTCTTTCCCTCCCCATTGATGGGGGTGAAGCGCACGCGGCAGGGCTTGCTCACTCCGCGCGTATTGACGCGTAGCTCGATGTCGTCTTCTCCATGAGCGACGAGTCTATCCACCGAGCTCTCGCGCATGGCGTAGTGGCGGCGCTTCCTACCCTGTCCATCTGGAGTACCCGCTACGGACGAGGTAGGTGGCGCGCTCTCTTGGGAGCTCTCTGCCGTGCTCGGGGCGGGAGGCTGGGGGGGATTTTCCTGATCGTGACTCTCATCCCGTGACCCGTCCTCGGAGGCATCATCGTCGCGCTCATCGGTGTAGATGTCTTCGAGCTCTTCGCTGGGGGTAGTCTCGCCCACAGCACTCATGGTCATCACCTTGCTCTTCGGCTTGACCTGTTTTTTTGCCTTTCTGAGCACGGAGCTGATGCCACGCGTGGAGCGGCTGTAGAAGATATCGGAGGTGTCGAGCTCTTCGGACTCGGCGACATCACTGAGCAGCTGCCTGTTGATGCATTCGGCGACGGCTTTTTGGAGCATATTGAGAAAGCGTCTCGCGTTCTCCTGCTCCTTGCGCTCATCGAGCATCTTGGGGTCGAGCTGCGTGTGTGACTTGTTTTCCATGGACTTCAAGAAAGTGTCCTCGTCGTGAGAATCAGGGATGAGTACGCCGCAAAGGGGGTGATGCGTGCAGGAAAAGGGGCTGCTGTGTACGCTCATGCCCATGCGCCGTATCACGCTACTGCAGCCCGAGGCAATGCTGCTCTCCTGCCAGAGGTGGTAGGTGAAGCGGTGGATGGTGCCCACCTTGTCCTTGACCTCGATGGGGAAGGATGTGCCTGATTCGTAGGCCTGCACGTAATAGCGGGTGTAGTTGGTGTTCTTCTTCTTGGAACTGCTGTGGAAATCGAGGGGGAAAAAAGCCTCGTCGCTGATGTGCTCGTGCAGCGTCGTCTGATCCAACATACAGCCATTGATATCTACCGCCAGCTCTCCCTTGAGCAGCGCGATGAAAAAGGAGTCGCACACCGCACGGATAAGCTGGCGTGTGTCGTCGATGGGGCGCTCGCTCTTTTGCTTCTTGGTTTGATTAAGGTCGAAGTAGCTGGGGCGCACGAAGGGGATAACGATCTTGAGTCCGCGCTCGGATTTCTGAAAGAGCGGATGAGTCAGTATATTGTCAATAGCCGAGATGGTGATGCTTTCTCCCTTTTTCTTGAGTCCGAACAAGCCCGCGCGCTCTTCGCGGCGGATGGCGAGCAACCCCGTGCGGTCGTGGTTGTACCCCTCAAGACTGTGGTCGATGAGCTCGGCGGTCGCGCCGTATTGGCTTGATGTTTCGTTGCGGTTGATGAAGTAGGCGAGGTTGAGCTCGGAGGCTGCGTTGGAGGCTATCTTGCCCACGCCGTGGGAGCCGCCGCGGCGCCGCTCGTCTTCGCGGCTGTCAAGGGTGGGATGCCAGCCCTTGCTGTAGGCGTAGGCTTCCCAATTCTCCGAGGAAAGCCCTGTGGTGTTGCTGTCTTCAAAGCTGATGTAGCGGCTCTCTGCCTGCGCCATGACCTGCTGCATGACGGCGATTTTCTTTGTTATCTGCTCATTCTTGCCTTGGAGCACAGCGATATGGCTCTGGAGCTCGTGGATGTGGGGCAGTGCGTCTGTGGCGATGCTTCCTGTGCTGATACATACCTTGACGCATGAGCAGTCGGGGTGGCGTGCGTCGAGGGAGTTTTGGATATTTTCGCGGACGAGCCCCGAGAGCTTGTATTCGTTGAAGGTTTGGAGCAACTCATCGGGAGCGTAGTTGCTGCAACGTTCTTTTCGTGGAAAATGCCAAGTGATATTCCCTTGTTGGTGATCAGACATGTGAGGAGGAGAGTTGGATGATGCCAGCTAAGGATTGTATTTTCTAGCTGGATCATTGAATAGGCGTATTTATACGTAATATTTGTGATTGATTCAAGTATAAAAATTCAAGGAGAGGGCTATTATCCGATTTTAATCTTGTCGGCATCCCCCTACTCTCTCTCTTCCCCTACTCGGGCTATGACAGGCCGTCAGAGCTGAGTGTGCCCTGCTTGGAATCTTTCACGTTTTTCTCTGTCAGCACCATTTTGAGGTCATTAATTAACATAGGGTAATTTGAAAAATGAAACCAGCAGCGTTCGCTTGACCTCCGAGACATATTTGCTAGTATAAGAACGTCATCGCCCGATTCGATGCGTAGCTCATAAAGATCTATCCTCCAGCTCAACTACCGTGAAGAACATCATCAAAAGAATGCAGCACTACTACCCTGTTTCTGAGGAAAGTATAAATGAGTTCGCGCGCCTCGTGCATCCTCTTGAAAAACCAATGGGAGAAATGCTCATTTCCCCAGGACAGCTCAGCGGGCATGTCTACTTCATCGAAAAAGGACTGACTCGCTCATTCTGCATCTTAAACGGTGCAGAGATCAATAGTTGGTTTTCCTACGAGGGAGACATGACTTTTACCATGAATGAATTGTACTGCAATATGCTAGGCTTTGAGTATGTCGAGCTACTTGAAGACTGTCTTTTATACGCCATTGCTATTCCCGAGTTCAACAAACTACAAGAAGACAATATTGAATTCTGCAACTGGTCGCGCATCTGCCATCAACATCACCTCTACCGCTCACAGTGCTCTCGTCTGGCACTACTCGGGCTGTCGGCAGAAGAGCACTACATCAAGCTGCTCACAGAGCAGCCTAATCTCCTTCAACGCATACCGCTCAAACACCTAGCCTCCCATATGGGCATCACACCACAGAGTCTGAGCCGCATTCGCGCAACGATGCACAAAAATTAACATTCACTCTATCCAACAAATAATTAACTATATGAATAAATTAACGACAAAACACGACCTGACGTGGATTGACTATCTGCGTGTCATTGCTTGCTTCCTCGTGGTGCTCGCTCACTGCTGTGACCCCTATGTTTCTGCGGCTTCGGCAGAGAGCTTCATGGCGGGCTCCATCTGGGGGACATTTTACCGCCCCTCAGTGCCGCTCTTCATCATGATCACAGGCGTGCTACTCATGCCCACGTCGATGCGCATCGCGGAGTTCTACTCGCGTCGTCTCAAGCGC
>CAYJOV010000152.1:0-5399 GCA_964371905.1 uncultured Akkermansia sp.
GGGGCGTGAATTGAAACAGCTCATTGTACTATGTTGAGTCTGTTATACAAACGTCGCCCCCTCACGGGGGCGTGAATTGAAACACCCTCAACCAATACTAACAAAAAATGGAAAAAGGTCGCCCCCTCACGGGGGCGTGAATTGAAACACCAATAACCACTAACCCAACAAAAAACAACGCCAGTCGCCCCCTCACGGGGGCGTGAATTGAAACGGTACAAGGTGACGGGTCGGGCATAACTCGCTTAGGTCGCCCCCTCACGGGGGCGTGTATTGAAACCTGTGAATCTGAGCTGATCTGTAAGCGCATCATGTCGCCCCCTCACGGGGGCGTGAATTGAAACGCGAGCCGATGCCTTATCAATAGCCGAGTTTATCGTCGCCCCCTCACGGGGGCGTGAATTGAAACCTCTTTTTTCATTTTTTATTCTTGGTAGGCTATAGTCGCCCCCTCACGGGGGCGTGAATTGAAACCCACCGTGGAAAACGGTGACTCGCCGTGACTCGGTCGCCCCCTCACGGGGGCGTGAATTGAAACAAAATTTGCACCGTTTTTGTTTAATAATGGCTCTGTTTCATTTCTGCTGAGAAACGCGAGACTGGCTAAGGTGAAAAATTTGGCGTAATTTTAAGAAGTGATATTCGAAGGCCTCAAGCTTTGGATTGAATACGCTTAATACCTGCATTTGCGGATTCAATCAATGCCGAAGTAATACCATGTCGCTTGAAGTTTTCTATCTCGTTGAACGATGAACAATTGATTTAGCGAATAAGGCTTTTGAACTCATAAGCTACAGAGCTTTTGGTAGCGTATTTCAGTTTGTTCGCTATTTGGGACACGTGTGATTCTCCTTATGCTAAGGTAAAATTGTGCTTGACAAAAGAGTGGAAAATGTTAGACTCCGCGGACACGAAGCTCTTCGTAGGGCTTCGCTATCTTTAGGAGGCGATGTAATCGCAAGAAATAGATGGGAAAAACGGTGAAAATCCGTTGCTGTTCCGCAGTCGTGATGCACGAGATGGTGGGGTTGTTCCGAGTATAAATAGGCTCGGGCGATCTTTCTCTCAAGCTAAGTCGAGATACCAGCCTAGGGATTCGCTTTATGGGGTTAACGAGATATTGACCTATTGAGCAGCAATCATGATGAGTGTTTTTGTGTTTCGCCACAATGCACTAGCTCTCTGAGCTTTCTTGTCTCTATTGTCGTTTCAATTGTGTTCTCATCCTGTTGATCTAGAAGTTCAACTCATACGCAATAGATGAAAAAGATTATATATAGGATGAAGCTGATGCTGCCTCTCTGCACGCTTTTGCTTCTACTAACGGGTCTCATGACATCTTGCTCCGATAGCAAGTCTGCTAATAATGAGGGTGATAAGCTCACGCTCGTCACCACGACGACTTACATGACTGATCTGGTGAAGGTCATCGGAGGGGACAAGATCGAGGTGCAAAATCTCTGTGGCCCCGGTGTCGACCCCCATACCTATGTGGCGACAGCTGGCGATGTGGAGGATATGCAGAAGGCGGACGTGCTCGTCTCCATTGGCGTGGGCTTGGAGGCTCAGCTGGCCAAGATACTCGATAGCTTGAAGGCCAAGGGCGCCAAGGTGATCTGCGCTGGCGATGGCATGAAGCCCGAGCAGCTCCTCCGTGTCGATGAGGATGGTGTGATGGTCAATGATCCTCACATTTGGAATGATGTCGCGGTTTGGACTTCAGTCGCCGAGCATGTGGCAGACAAGCTCTCGGTCTACGATCCTTTGAACAAGGAGATCTATAAGGCTAATCTAGCAGCTTATAAAAAGCAGCTTGCTGAGCTTAACACCTACGTGGACCATCGCTTCAAGGAAATCCCCGCTGAATCTCGCGTGCTGATCACCGCCCATGATGCCTTTGGCTACATGGCTCGTGCCTACGGTATTGAGGTTGACGCTCTGCAGGGCTTGAGCACAGCCACGGAGGCTGGGACGAAGGACGTCAGCGCGCTTGCGGACAAGATCGCTCAGCGTAAGATCAAGGCCATCTTCATTGAAAACATCGCAAGCCCTCAGACTATGGAGGCTCTCCAAGCCGCCGTGCGCGCCAAGGGGGCTGAGGTGAAGATGGGTGGAGAGCTCTACTCGGATGCCCTAGGTGATGAGGCTTCTGGTCGTGATACTTACCTCAAGGTGATCAAGGGCAATGTGGACACCATCGTCGATGCCTTGAAATAAGATTTGTTTTCTACGTGTTTCGCCTGAGAGCTCTTTCTCGGGCGAAGCTTTTACCCCCGCTCTGGTGATGGATGCTGACATGGACATCGTGCTGCGTATGGAGGATGTGATCTGGAGTTTGCTCGCTGACTATACCTTCCAAACGGTGGCGATGGGTTGCTTGCTTTTGGGGCTTCTGAGTGGCTTGGTGGGTAGCTTTGTCGTCTTACGCAAGCAAGGCCTCTTGGGGGACGGTATATCGCATGCGACGATGCCTGGTCTCGCCCTTGTCTATTTGCTCATGGAGACGCAGCATCAGGAGCTGCTCCTACTGGGGGCGGCGGGGGCGGGCTTGCTGGCGATGCTGCTGATCTTGCAAATCACGCGTCATTGCCCCCTCCCATTCGACGCGGCACTTGCGGTCGTCTTTTCTTCTTTCTTTGGGCTCGGCATGGTGCTGCTGACCTTTATTCAGCGCTTATCTCATTCGAGTCAGGCAGGACTGGATCGTTTTATCTTTGGGCAGGCGGCAACGATGCTCCGAGGGGATCTGTTTTTTATGGCTTGCTGTGCCGCTTTCGTGATCCTGCTTGCGTTCTTCTTTTGGAAGGAGATACAGCTGTTTCTTTTCGATCGAGATTTCGCTGAAAGTATGGGCTACTCGATGGGCTGGGTGCAGGTATTGCTCTCGGTGATGGTGGTGGTTGTGCTGATTGTGGGCTTGCAGACGGTGGGGGTGATCCTGATGTGCGCGATGCTTATTTGCCCTGCGGTGGCGGCGAGGCAGTGGACGCAGAGGCTCATGCCCATGGTCGTGCTCTCCTGCTGTGTGGCCGTGCTGGCGGGCATAGCAGGGACAGCCATGAGCTCACTGGTGAGTAGGATGCCGACTGGTCCTTGTATTGTCGTCTGTCTGAGTGGACTTGTGCTGATGAGTATTCTATTTGCCCCTCAGCGTGGTTTGATCCATCGCATGTATATACGCCGACGTAATCGCTCGCGATTTGCCAGAAAGGAGTTAGAGGATGTCATTCGCGGCTGAAATTCAGCTCATCGCCGTGTTTATTTCCATGGCTTGCGCCTTGCCTGGTGTCTTCCTTGTCCTGCGCAAGCTCTCCATGGTGGCTGAATCCATCGCTCATACGATTTTGTTGGGCATTGTTGTTGGCTTCCTCTTCACGCAGGATCTGAACTCGCCTGCACTCATCGTGGGGGCGGCTCTGGTGGGGCTTGCGACTACATGGCTCACGGAGATGCTGAGCAAGACGAAGCTGATGTCGGCGGATTCGAGTATTGGCATCATTTTCACCCTGCTGTTCTCCATCGGTGTCATCTTGTTGTCTCGCTATGCGAGCAAGACGCATCTCTGCGAGGATACGATCATGATGGGCGAGATCGCCTTCACCCCCTTTGATCGCGTGATGTACGGGGGCATGGATCTAGGCCCTGTGGCCTTGTATGTCTCGGGGCTGCTCTTGCTCTTGAATATCGGTATCATCTCGCTTTTTTACAAGGAGTTTCAGCTCTCTACCTTTGATCCTATCCTAGCCGCTAGCTTGGGGCTATCTCCTGTGATCATGCATTATGCCTTGATGAGCTTGGTCTCGTTGACGGCTGTGGGCTCCTTTCAATCCATAGGTTCTATCTTGGTGGTTGCCTTTATGATAGGACCGCCTAGCACGGCCTTTCTCATCGTAAGTAAGCTCAAGTCGATGCTCTGGGTGAGCTGCGCGGTGGCGGCTTTTAATAGCGTGACTGGCTTTCACCTTGCCGCGGCGATGGATGTCTCGATCTCGGGCTGCATGGCGACGGTGACGGGGCTGAGTTTTTTGTGCTTTTATCTTTTCTCCCAAGCATGGCTATTTGCATGCCCTGAGCCGTCGTAGGCGGCAGGCGCAGCTCTTTGCCCAATCACGCGTTCTCTTTCATCTCGCCGATAGGGGGGAGGCCGTGGAGAGAGCTGCGCTCGCGCTGCATTTTGGCTGGACGGCGTGCTTTACTCAGCGCGTTCTCGCCGCCCTCTGCAAGGAGGGTATGATTTGTGATGAGTCCGAAATCATCCAGCTCACCGAGCGGGGACACGCGCAGCGCGAACTCGATCGCGTACTACTATTTCAAAAATAATATGGAACATAATACAATGAACAAGAGTCTGAGTTTTTCCTCATTCTGTGCCGAGCTTCCTTCTCCCCCCTCAGAGGTGCATGAGGAGAGAAAGAAGGCGAACTTCGAGCCTTCCCTGATGGAGTTCTCCGAGGGGGATAGGCTAGCTGTCGTCGCCGTGCATTTCGGCACCACGCATCAGGACACGCGAGAGAAATGTATGGGGGCGATCAATGATCTCATGAAAGCGAGCTACCCCGAGGCCACCTTTGCCGAGGCCTATACCTCGCGCATCATCATCCATCAGCTCAAGCAGCGCGGCGTTGGGATGCCTACACCTAGTGAGGTATTCGCGCAACTGCAGCGCGAGGGCATCACGCACCTGCTGGTGCAGTCTTCGCATATCATTGATGGGGTGGAGATGGAGTCTCTCCGCCGCGAGGTGGACGCGATGCGTTCCCAGTTCAAGCAAATACGACTGGGCAGACCACTACTTTATACGCCAGATGATTTCCGCGCGACGATACATGCCCTCGTCTCTCATCTCCCTCACGAGTCCTATGATGCCGTCGTGCTGGTGGGGCATGGTACCTATACTCCTATCACGGCTTCCTATGCGATGATGGATTATATGCTCAAGGGGCAGGGCTATGAGAATTGGTGTGTGGCGACGATTGAAAATTATCCCTCGATGGAGGAGGTCATGAGCTTCCTCTCCGCGCGGGCAGCGCAGCGCGTGCTGCTCGTCCCCTTCATGTTTGTGGCGGGTGAGCATGCGAAGGAGGATATCGCTGGCGACTGGAAGGAGGAGCTGGAGGAGGTAGGGTATCAGGTGGATGTTCTGATGAAGGGGCTGGGGGAGAATCCCGATATCCAGCGTATTTTCATGAAGCATATGAACTTTGCAGCTCACTGCCGCGAGCTTGATATCATGAACAAAAAGCATTATTATTCTCTGGGTCAGTAGTCATGGAAGAAGAACAACAATCACGACGCATCTACGTCATCGGTCTAGGCCCTGGCGCGCTGAATGAGATCACGCCCGCGGCGATGCAGGCATTGGCGCAGTGTGATGTGGTCATCGGCTATCATTATTATTT
>CAYJOV010000153.1:0-5301 GCA_964371905.1 uncultured Akkermansia sp.
AGTCCTGAGCCGGGGAAGATGGCGAACTCGCGCCCTGCGGTGCCTCGGTAGTTCTTCTCCTCGGGGCGGTAGATGCCTACTTGGAGGGGGGCGCCCGCAAGGATGCTGCGGTGTATCATGGCGGGGATGGCTTGCTCGCTCTCGCTGGGGAGGGCGGGGATCTTCCAGCGGAGGCTCTGGGCGAGGGTGCTGGCGAGGTCGTGGACGAGGTTGTGCCACTCGATGATGCGCAGGTAGTTAATAAAGTTTTTCTGACACCAGCGGCGCAGTTGGTTGCGCTTCCAGCCGCGGCGGCCTTCTTGGAAGGCGATGGCGCTGCGCCAGAGGGCGAGCAGTGTGAGGTAGTCGCTCTCGGTGTTGCGCCACTGGGCGTGGGCTTGGTCGGCGAGCGCGGCTTGGTCGTTGGGCCGCTCGCGAGGGTCCATGATGCTGAGGGCGGAGACGATGACGAGCATCTCAGGGAGAGCTTTCTCGTGCTTTGCCTCGATGAGCATGCGGCCGTGTCGTGGGTCGAGCGGGAGGCGTGCGAGCTCTTTTCCTATGGGGGTGAGGGTGTTCTTGTCCTTGCTGTCGAGGGCTCCGACCTCGCGGAGGCAGTGGTAGCCTTCGTTGATGAGGCGCGCGCTGGGGGGATCGGGCAGGGGGAATTCTCCCAGTGGGGGGAGTCTCAGATCGCTCATGCGCAGGATGACTCCTGCGAGTGCGCTGCGCTTGATCTCGGGGTCGGTGAAGTCGTCGCGCTCCTCAAAGTCTTCCTCGCTGTAGAGGCGTATGCAGACCCCCTCGCAGACGCGTCCGCAGCGTCCCGCGCGCTGGCGCGCGCTGGCCTTGGAGATACGCTCGATCTGGAGTCGCTGGATCTGGCGGCCGGGGAGGTAGCGGCTGATGCGCGCCTGCCCGCTGTCGATGACGTAGATGATACCGGGTATGGTCAGGGAGGTCTCCGCGACATTGGTCGCCAGCACGATGCGGCGGGATGAGCCGCGTGGCTGAAAGATGCGCTGCTGCTCGCCTAGCCCGAGGCGGGCAAAGAGGGGCAGGATGTCGGTGCGGGGGAGCTGCATGCCCTCGAGCACCTCGGCGCATTCGCGGATTTCGCGCTCACCGGGGAGGAAGACGAGTACATCGCCCTTCTCATCGTAGCTGGAGAGCCACTCGACGGCGCGCGCCACGTGGTCGGGGAGCTCCTCGTCCTCGTTGCGCGCGGGCATGTAGTGCATCTCCACGGGGTAGGTGCGCCCCTCGGCGTGGATGATGGGGGCTCCTGCGAAAAACTCGGAGAAGGCGGCCGCGTCCATGGTCGCCGAGGAGATGATGAGCTTCAGATCGGGGCGTCGCTCCAGCAGGAGCTTCATGTAGCCGAGGAGGAAGTCGATATTGAGGCTGCGCTCATGGGCCTCATCGAGGATGATGGTGTGGTATTGCTTGAGATTGGGATCAGCCTGTGTCTCCGCGAGCAGGATACCATCGGTCATGAGCTTGAGCTTGGTCTCGCGCGAGCTCTTGTCGTCAAATCGCACCTGATAGCCGACGTAGTCCCCGAGCTCACAGCCTACCTCTTCGGCGATGCGGCGCGCGACGGCGACGGCGGCGAGGCGGCGGGGCTGTGTACAGGCTACCTTCCCCCGACGCTTGCCCGCGAGCTCGAGAGCCATCTTGGGCAGCTGGGTCGTCTTCCCACTACCCGTTTCCCCCACAATGATGAGGATCTGATGCTTGCGCAGGGTCGCGATGATCTCGTCGCGGCGTTGCGCGATGGGGAGATCGGGGTAGGTGAAGCTGCGCTGCCTCGGGGCTTGAGGTGTGCGGGGAGTCTCTGAAGGGGATTCGGCGGGGGAGGTGGCGTTCATGAGGATGGATTATTTCCCCCAGCGTTGGGTGATGCCCTCGTAGCTATCGATGCGGCGGTCGCGGAAGAAGGGCCAGATGCGACGGTGGTCTTCGAGCTTGTCCAAGTCGAGGTCGGCGTAGAGGATGCAGTCTTTGTCGATTGGAGCTTTTTCGATGAGCTGACCGCAGTAGTCGGAGACAAAGCTCTGCCCCCAGAAGGTGGTCTCGCCTTCGACGCCGCAGCGATTTACCGCGCAGACGTAGCAGGTATTGGCCACCGCGTGCCCGCGCTGGACGGTCTCCCACGCGCAGTGTTGCGCCGTGTGGAGCTCTTCCTCGCCCGGTATCCAGCCAATGGCGGTGGGGTAGAAAATAATCTCCGCGCCCTGCATCGCCGTGAGACGCGCCGCCTCGGGGTACCACTGGTCCCAGCAAATGAGCACCCCTATGCGACCGTAGCGGGTGTCAAAGCATTTGTAGCCGAGATCACCAGGGGTGAAGTAGAATTTCTCCTCAAATCCGGGGTCTTGCGGGATGTGCATCTTGCGAAAGCTCCCCATAAAGCGCCCATCAGCATCGATGACCCAAGCCGTATTGTGATAAAGCCCCGTGGCGCGTCTCTCAAAGCCCGCCACGACGAGGACAACGCGCAGCTCACGCGCGAGCTCACCGAGCTCATCCGTCCATGCATTGGGGATAGGCTCAGCAGTATCAAAGAGATCCACATCCTGCGTGCGGCAAAAATAGAGAGTGGTACACATCTCCTGCGTGCAAATGATCTGGGCGCCACCTGCGGCGGCTTCGCGAATGGAGCGTATCTGCGCTCTTTTATTCTCCTCCACGGAGGGGTAGGCGCATTGTTGAAGAAGGGCTACCTTGGGCATGCGCACACTGTATCATGGCATGCAAACCATGTCGAGTATGATTTCATGCTCATCATACAGGCACGCAATCTACTTGCCATATTGTTTTGCTATGTCTATAATCACAAATATGAACCAATTACTATCCTCTATGCGACCAGCATACTATAGTCTAGGTGCGGTGATCTTGCTGAGCTCCTGTGAAAAAGAGACACGAGAGGGTCTCCTTCGTCATACGGGGGATTATATCAGCGATGTGCTGCATGAAATACTCCCCGAAGATCCCGACCGCGTCCTTCCCCCCACTCACTCGGGCAACGGGCAGCTGGGCAATGGAGAAAAATACGACCCGCTGCGTCCCTCCTACGAGGACGATCAGTACGACGATGAGCCAACGAGCACACGCCCCTACCCTCACCCCTACCCCGACGAGCACCACTCCACAAAACCTCGCCCTGACGGTCGCCCTTCCCCTAGCCTCTCATGGGGAGAGAGACTCTACAACCGCGCTCAGGCTCTGCTCAAGCCCTCCGTCTCGGGAGAGGCCTCCTACGATCACGAGATCATACGCCTCATCAAGCAGTCCGCCCATGCGGGCTACGTGAAGGCGCAGCGCGATCTCGCGGGACTCTACCTCGAAGGTGGAAAGGGCATCGAGGAGAACAAACAGCTCGCCTACAACTGGTTCCAAAAAGCAGCCGCACAGGGCGACCAAGCCGCACGCTACTACGCCGCCCACCTCCTTTACTACGGCGACGGGATCATCCAAGATAAGGCAAAGGCTCTCGATGAATGGCGCGAAGCCGCCGACGCGGGGCTAGGTGAGGCACAGTACCAACTCGCCAAGATCCTCATACGCAGCAAAAAAACGCGTGACGAAGGTCTGCAATACCTCAACCGCGCCGCGCAAAGTGGCATCATGGGAGCCGCACGCGACCTCGGCTACATGCATGCCAAGGGCAAATGGGGCTTCAGCCCCAATATGCGACACGCCCTCTACTGGTACAACATCGCCGCCGAGGCGGGAGATCCAGAATCTCTCTACATCTCAGCACTCTTCCTGCTAGAAGGCAAATATATCCAACCCAATAGAGCCAAGGCCATCCACTACCTCAAGATGGCAGCAGGGCAGGATCACGCCGATGCCATGGAGCAGCTCATCACCACGCTCAAGGAGCGCAACCGCCCCGCCGACAGGACAGAGATCCATCAGTGGCAGCGCCGCCTCCTTGAGCTTCGCGACAAACAGAACTCCTAGTTTTACAAGCACAGCAAGCCTCACTTTCTACAGGAAAATGAGGCTTGTTCTTTTTATAGACTCGGATAGATATATTATTCTTGTATTCTTCTGATTAATGGGTGAGAGTATGCATAAACGCGTCATTAAAGCTAAGTCATATTATTCAGTTTTCTCTTGCTATCATCACTGTACTATTTTAAAGTACAAGCCTATGAAAAAATGCTATTTTAAAATTCTGGAGTGTATTTTCTCTTCTATTTTAGCTTTATCCAGTATCGCACCTGCGCAAGATATGGCGAAAGTGAAGCAAGCTGCTGATAAGGGAAACCCCAATGCTATGTACATTCTCGCAAAACGACTTGAGGAGAAAGGAGAATATCAAGAAGCCCTTTCCTACTTCAATAAAGCTGGATTAAAAGGGCATGCTTCGGCTATGGCGATGTTAGCTCACTACATAGAATTCTACCCACACTACTTTGCAGAGAAGGAAGGACAATACGACTTTGGATGGGAGCTTAGCGATGAAATGAGAAAGATTCACAAAGAAATAAGCTTGCGCCGATACATAAAGCTCCCAGCTCGCTACTTTCATCAAAAGTCTTTGGATGAACACAGCGTACTAGATAATCGAAACTGGATCGCCTTCATGTTATATCAGAATGCAGCGAAGAAGGGGAGCAGGCATGCTATGTTTAGGATAGGCAATTATTACTTAAGCTCTAAAAAAATTATTTTACCAGCTTGGTTAGCAAACGGATACTGGTCTATCACCAGAGAAAAAAAGACAACTAAGGTGAAGGGAGATATAGGCTACTTCTACAAAGAAAAATGGCACATAGACAAGGATGTGCAAAAATCCTTGTCGTGGTTCATGCAAGGAGTGAAAAAAGGTGACCCAGAATGCATCTTTCAAGTTGCTATGATGTATAAAAGAGGAATAGGAGTCAAAACGAATACTGCTAAATACATAGAATACCTAGAGGAAGCAGCAAAGAGAGGATATATACCCGCCATGCTCACGCTATCGAGAATCTACAGAGTAGGATCCCCAATCAAGAAGGATACAGCTAAAGCTGACCAGTTGCTCATTGATGCTCTCAAAAAAAACCCCTCTGCACGAGACCTAGATACTATCATGAACACACAGGAAGCAGTAGACTCAATGCTATCAGCCTATAGAGGAGAAGTGGATGGGATAGATGCCAATGAGAAGAAAGCGTCGTTCTGGCAACAAAGTCATCAGGTATTGAAGATGTGGGAGCCGGATGAACGCTACTATGGACGCAACCTTACTACAGCGAAAATTAGGGGCAATTATTGACATAGATATCTCCCCACTGTCTCGGATCTGAGGCTCACGCTTGATTG
>CAYJOV010000154.1:0-3607 GCA_964371905.1 uncultured Akkermansia sp.
CGGCTTCGTTGGCCGCGAGCATGAATTCCTCGATGAGTTCGTGGGATTCATCGCTGGACTCGAAGTGCACATCGGTGATGGCGCCAAATTCATCGGTGATGAGCTCGAGCTGCGGGAGGTCGAGCTCGAGTGAGCCTTCCTTGAAGCGGCGTTCACGCAGGACGCGGGCGAGTTTTTGCGCCTCGCTCATGAGCTCGGTGATCTCGGGATCGTCACTGTGGGCGCGCCCTTCGAGTAGGGCGAGTGCTTCGGGGTAGGTGAAGCGATGCGCGGAGCGAATGACGGCGAGTGAGCAGTCGGCCTGATAGCAATTGCCCTGATGGTCGATCTGCATGAGGCAGAGGAAGGTGAGTCTCTCGACGTGAGGCTTGAGGGAGCAGATCTCATCGCAGAGGCGCGGGGGGAGCATGGGCAGGACGCGATCGGGCAGGTAGGTGGAGTTCCCACGCTTTTGCGCCTCCTCGTCGAGGGCGCTCCCCGGCTGGACGTAGTGGCTCACATCCGCGATGTGGACGGCGAGCTCCCAGCCGCGCTCATGCGCGCGTACGGCGATAGCGTCGTCAAAGTCGCGTGCGGTCTCGGGGTCTATGGTGATGACACAGCGATCGCGCCAGTCTTGACGCTGCGCGAGGTCGGCTTCGCAGATCTCGCTGGGGATGCGCGCGGTCTCATCGAGAACGGCTTGGGGGAACTGCTCGCGCAGCCCGTAGCGTCGCATGATGGAGCGCATCTTGACACTCTCATCATCGGGCCAGCCTAGCACTTCGCTGATGCGACCTTGCGCGCAGAGGCGATCACTGGGGAAGCGGGAGGGCTTGACGAGTACGGCCATGCCCACGAGAGCGTCGAGGGGGGCTCGCTGGGTGAGCTCTATATAATCGGGTGTGTGCGGGCTCTGGCTGATCACGCCTCCGAGGCGTCCGCGGTCGACGTAGATGCCTTCCCAGACGGTGTGGCGACGCTTGACGACTTGCTTGATTTTGAACTCAGGCTCGTATTCATCGGCGCGAGTCTTTCGCGCGCGCTTGGTTTTCTTGCCATAGCAGCGCATGGGCTTCAGGCGCATGGAGACCTCGACGAGATCGCCGTCCTGCGCGCCTCCATGGCTGTAGTCACGTAGGATGAACTCCGCGTGATTTTCAAGGTGGGGAAGGCTGTCGCGCAGCTGCTCGCGGCTTTCATCGTCGGGGATGAAGAGGAATTTTCCCCCCTTGTTGAGGCGGCGCAGGCGTCCCATGTAGCTGCCTTGCTGCTCATCGACGGCAGCGAGTGTGTAGCGCGAGCCGCGAAGACGCTTGACTCTGCCGTCGGCTTCCCATTGTCGGATGAGATCACGTAGCGCGGCGCGTTGCTTGGAATCAATGCCTAGCTCACGCGCCATCTCGGCGATGAGGCGCGGTGAGGAGCGTGTCTTTTGGAGGTAGTTGATGAGCTCTTGCTCGGAGAATGAAGGCGAGGGGGGCATCTTATTTTACTCGGTTGACGAATTGCACGAGTACCGTGGGCAAGTCGGTGGAGTCGTAGTAGCGTGCCGAGTGGAGGCGTGCGGATTGGGCGCGTATCTGGTTGTTGATCTGCTCGATGATGGGGAGATAGGACTGCTCGTAGCGATGTCGCTGCTCAGCACTCAGCTCCTTGAGTGATCCAAAGCCCTGTCCCCACTCGATGAGCTCTTGCTGGATCTTGAGGATGTCAAGAGCCGCTGAGTCAGCTAGCTGCTTGTTGTCTATCTTGAGCAGGATCTGATAGAGCTTGTTGAGTGTGATGATGCCTTGGCGGATGTGTTGCTCGGGCTTGGGCAGCTGTGGCTGGGTATTGGGCGCTGAGGTCGGCGGAGCTGAAGGCGCATGAGGCGAGGCTGTCTGCGCCGCGCTGAAGGCTGTGCTACAGAGTAGGAGGGGAATGAGTAGATGGCGGGGGGTCATTGATCGAGTAGTTTACAGAAAAGTTGAAAAGTCTTGACAAAGTCGTGGCTTCCGTAGGATTGAGCCTTCTGGATGCGATAGATCTCGTGATAGACCTTGCCCCAGCTCTCGCGCAGGGGCATCTCGTAGCGTTGACGCATCGCGCGTGCATCAGTCTCAGAGAGGACTGCGAGGGCTTGCATATTCTTGCTGAGTAGGGCAAAACGCTCAACGAGCCTCTGCAAGGCGGGGGCAGACTGCGTGGCGGACTGCTTGTCCTTGACCTGAGCTAGCAGCTCTGCGCTAGCGCGTCCGAGTGCTATATGCTCATCGAGTAGCTTGGTGGTCTCAGAGGGCTGTGCTTGCCCCTCGGGTGAAAGGGCAAGCACGATGAGAATACTGGGATAGAGATAGCTCTGTCTCATGGGAGAGATTAGGATGGTTTTTTACCTGCGTCAAGCTCGCGCTGGCGGCGTGCTTCCTCGCGAGCCTTGCGGCGTTCTTCTTCGAGGCGTGCGCGCTCCTCTTCGAGCTTCTTACGACGATCTTCATTATCTTTGGCACGATCGATCTCGCGATAGATGGCTTTGATTTGTGCCTCGCTGGAGTCTACGGAGCGTTGGAGTGAGTTGATGCGGCGTGTGAGATCAATCTCGCGACTGCGGTGGGCACGCTGGCGCTTCATGATTTCGGAGCGCAGCGCACCGTATTGATCAACGACAGGGGCGCGGTATTTCTCTGGGAGGACATAGCGGTTGAGTCGAAGCAAGTTGCGGTAATTTTCATTCTCGGTGAGTATTTCTAGAGCCTCCTCGTACTGACCTGCACACATCTTCTGACGCGCCTGATCGAGCTCTACCCATACTTTCGCAAGCATAGGTACAACAGCCCCCTCGCCTGAGAGTGCGTCTTTGTCGGCTCCTTTTTCATCGCGATTGCGCAGGGCAGTTTCAGCACGAGAGAGGATGGAGGTGAGCATGGAGTAGCTTTTCTTGTAGGGCGGTATCCAACGCTCCGTCATTGCTGTGCGTACATCGCTGATTTTGAGCTTTTCTTCGAGCTCTTCGAGTAGCTTGTCCTCTCGCTCCTTGAGCTGGTCAAGGCGCTTTTCAGCCATGCGTGTACGCTTGCGATCCTCAACTTCTTTGAGACGTGACCAATGTTTGATGAGTTTTTCTAAGGTCTTGTAATAGAGTTCCTGCGCTTTGGGGTACTCGGGTATGCCTCGGAAATTGTCTGTCAGGGTTTTATAGTAATTCAACCCGTCGACTTGGCGCGTGATGGTCGATTCGCCAAATGCCTTAATCATCGCATCGTAGATGAGCATGCCGTCTGTGAGGTACTGTGTGCGCTGCTCGGGGGTGATGCCAGTGAATTGATAATCGGCGACGAGTGACTTGCGGAATTCTTCTTCCATGCGAGCCAGCTCTAGCGCGCTTTGATCAAGCTTGGTGAGCTGCTCAAGGAGGGTTTGTCGGCGAGATTCGATAAGACCGATGAGGGAGGGGGTGGGTTTTTCGAGAATTTCCAGCTTTTGGTCTATTTGGTCTAGCTGAGTGCGTATATTGATCGTGAGATCACTGGCTCGGGTGATTTGCACGAGCATGGATGACTCTTTGTTTTCTTCACTTTCAGCTTTTGGCGGCGTAGCAGTGGTGGCTTCTGGTGCAGCCTTAGTATCTGAGGCCGCGGGTGCTGCCTTA
>CAYJOV010000154.1:3707-5273 GCA_964371905.1 uncultured Akkermansia sp.
AGCAGTGGTGGCTTCTGGTGCAGCCTTAGTATCTGAGGCCGCGGGTGCTGCCTTATCAGGTGTTTGGGAAGCATCTTTGGATTGGGCAATGCATAGATGGGGGACGGAAAGAAGGGCAATGAACAGAAGAGAATGGAATTTGGACATAGGCTCAATTGAATTATTAAGTAAACAATACCACAGCTCACCGCTGCTGCCAACTCAAAAATAGACCGTTGATCATAAAATTGAGCATCTCCCATTCTTCGCTGCGTCTCACAGGCAGAATCTCTAGTCGCAGATGTTGCGATCACACTTGCTAAATGCGCGGGTCATCAAGCAATGATCCATCGAGTAGCGACCTGCCCCCAGTCCCATGAGTGCCAAATAGCAAATGAGATAGAGCATGGGCAGTTCCTTACTTGTCCAGCTCGCCTCTGAGTAGAAGATAAAGACGATGACCCAGCAGTTGATCGCAAGTAGGAGCGCAGCAGGGCGCGTGCCTAGCCCTACAATGAGAGCACAGCTGGCAAAGAACTCGGCACAGACACAGAGGAAGAGTGAGAAGCTCGCGCCTATACCCAGCGGATCAAGCCAGCTCGCACCCTGCCCGTGCACGAGCATGAGGAGCTTCGGATAGCCGTGCACGAGCATCATCGCTCCTAAGGCAAGGCGCAAGAAGAGGAGGCTGAGATCTCGCTTGAAAGACAAGGAGCAGTGAGTGAGCTTGCAGAATCGGCAGCCACGTACAGAAAAGAATGAGGAGGGCGCATCAGTCATAGTATTATCTATGACGGATGCGCCCAAGGTCTTGTTCTATAAAGGTTAGATATGCTAGAGAATTTTTTTAATATTCTCTGTTGAGCAGATAGTTGTTGATGGCAAGGAGAGCTTCGCGCTTCTCCTCGGGGAAGACATTCAAGGCATGGCGTGCGCGCTCGGTGAGCTGTTGTGCCTCAGCACGCGCATGATCGAGCCCGACAAGGGCGGGGTAGGTCGCCTTCTGCACGCGCGCGTCCTTGCCTATACTCTTGCCCATCATCTCGGGAGTAGAGGTGATATCGAGAATATCATCGATGATCTGGAAGGCAAGCCCGAGGCATTGTCCATAGTCACTCAAGGCTGCGAGCTGCTCCTCGCTGCAAGCTGCGGCCATGCCGCCGAGGCGCAGGGAGGCGAGGATGAGAGCGGTGGTCTTGCCATTGTGGATGGCGCGGAGCTCTTCGAGGCTTAGCTCTCGTCCCTCGCCTTCGAGGTCGAGTACTTGACCGCCGACGAGACGCTGGCTTCCGGTCTGAAAGGCGAGCTCCTTTACATAATCGCCCACACCGTAGCGAGCATTGGGAGCCGTGCATGCGAGCATGGCAAAAGCCTCCGTCAGAAGGGCGTCGCCCGCGAGAATGGCAATCCCCTCCCCAAATACCTTGTGACTCGTCGGACGCCCGCGGCGCAAGTCATCATTATCCATGCTGGGTAAGTCGTCATGGATCAGCGTGTAGGTATGCAGCGTCTCCAGAGCACAGGCCGCTGGAAGAGCGACATCGGCATCAGCACCACAGGCGCGCGCCGCCTCGATGCAGAGCAGGG
>CAYJOV010000155.1:0-5260 GCA_964371905.1 uncultured Akkermansia sp.
TCGCAATCTGGCATAAACGAGCTTCGCTCGCCCCTGCGGGGACTTTATACAGATTGCTCCTTGACAGACTCTAGCTAATCAAGTTAAAAGCATGTACTTCCTTTTGTTGAATGAAAAATATGATTTTTCACCCAACAAAAAGAAGCTTTGATATTCACATATACCCATTTGCGCGAATCCTGCAAATTTGTTTCATTAAATCCAGCCAAAGAATCCCCCAAAAAAACTCAGCGCCTCCATGAAATTCCTCCTCCTCGCCCTCCTCTTAGCCGCGTGCAGCGACGAACGCACGCCCACTGAGCCCAGCAACAACGAGCCCAGCAAGCAGGTCAATGTCTCCGGCATGAGCTGGTGCTGCGACCGCAACGACCCCGCCTACAGCGGCAAGGTAGCCCCGATGGGACGCAAGCTCAGCCTCGTCTGGCGAGCACAGCTGAAAGGCGGCATCTACTCCAGCCCCGTCATGAGCGAGGGCATGCTCTACGTCACCGATGAGGAGAAGCTCCTCTACTGCCTCGATCTGAGCCGAGGTCATATCCACTGGGCGCGCGAGCTCGAGCATGCCGTCTTTGCCCCGCTGCTGCTGCATGAGAACACCCTCTACTGGGGCGATACCTACGGCATGGTCACCGCCTTTGACCTCAAGACACAAAAGCCCCTCTGGAGCTTCCAGAAATCCGAGGAGAAAATCATGTCCGGTCTAGGCCTGAGCCCCGATGCCACGCAGCTCATCTACGGCGGCTACGACTTCCATCTGCGCGTCCTGTCACGCAGCAACGGCAAGGAACTCTTCTCCCTCAAGACGGCCAACTACATCAACGGCACACCCGCCATCGTGGGCGAGCGAGCCTACGTAGGCGGCTGCGATCACTACATCCGCGCCCTCAACATCAGCGAGAAGAAAGAAGAATTCAAGGTCAAGCTCCCCTCCTACATCCCCAGCGGCATCGCCTCGGATGGAGAGCGCCTCTACGCCGCCTGCTACGATGGCAGCCTGCAAGCCCGCAGCCTCGACGGCAAGCCCCTCTGGATCTACGAATGCCCCAAGAAGAGCCCCAGCTACCAGAGCTCCCCCGCGGTCAATAGCCAGTACGTCGTCGTCGTTGAGAAAAACGGCCTCGTCAGCGTGCTCGACAAAAAGACAGGAAAGCCCCAGAGCAGCCACACCACGCTCGGCGATGTCGAGATCTCGCCCCTCATCGACGAGCAGCGCGCGCTCATCTGCGACAATGACGGCGTACTCGATCTCATTGATTTAAAAACTGGAGCATTGATTCACCGCGAGCGATATGGTACAGTAGTTACTGCCCCACTCATCAGTCAAGGCGGCTACCTCATTCTCTGCGACGAAGAGGGGCGCGTCTGCTGCTACCAATGGGAAGAATAGCTATGTTAGTCACACTCAATCAACTCAAGAAATCCTACGGCACGCAAGAAGTCCTGCGCGGTATCAATCTGCGACTCGACCACGGCGAGCAAGTCGCCATCACAGGCCCCTCGGGCTCGGGCAAGAGCACCCTGCTCAAGATACTCGCGGGCATCGAGCAGCACGACACAGGGGAAATATCCATCAAGGGACAGGATCTCAGCCGCTTCACGCCCCAAGAGATGGATGAGTACCGCCGCCATCAGATAGGCATCGTCTTCCAGCAGCATTACCTCCTGCCCCAGTGCAGTGCTCTGGAGAATGTCCTGCTCCCCACGCTCTGCCTCCCGCATCGCAAGCCCGCCGAGGCGCGCGAACGCGCCCTGTACTACCTCGATAAGGCGCAGGTCATGCACTGCAAGGACAAATTCCCCGCGCAGATGTCGGGCGGGGAGTGCCAGCGCGTCGCCGTGTGCCGCGCCCTCATCAATGAGCCCACGCTGCTGCTCGCGGACGAGCCCACAGGCTCGCTTGACCACCGCAACGCCCTTGAGCTCCTTGAGCTCTTTCACTCCCTGCTCGCGCGCGATATGTCCCTCATCATGGTGACCCACTGGCCACAGGCTGCCGCTGCCATGAGCCGCAACTACGAACTCCAAGAAGGCCGCTTTTTATGATGCTGCTGCTCGCTCGCAACCTCAGGCACGCCCTCAGCAAGAAGCTCTGGCTCTTCCTCGCCATCGCCCTCGCGACAGCCCTTATTACGGGGGCTCTCATCCTAGGCAGCAGCGTGAGGCAGAGCCAGCGCGATGCGGCCGAGAGCCGCTTGGGACGTGTGGACTCCGCCATCATCCCGCAGAATCAGTGGTTTGGTGCGAGCCTCGCGCAGAGAGTCGCGGCGGATTCTGAGGCACTCATTCATGTCAAGGCCTTTGCCTTCACCGCCGACTCTACGCCCATCGAGCTCAATCTCTACGGGGTCGATGAGAGCTTCTTCCCCTTTGTCTACGGACGCGTGCTGCCCCAGCAGGCCATGGCGAATCGCGCCGCACGTCAGGCTCTGGGCATAGGCTCAGGCGCGGGCGAGGTGCAGCTACGCATCCCGCTGGGCTCGTCCTTTAGCGAGCAGATCTCGTGGTCACTCGATGAGCCCGCCATTGAGGGGATGCGCGTGCAGCTAGGCGCTCTGCCTGAGGAGGCAGAAGACATGCTGGAGTTCAACCCCCTCTCGGATCAGGCGGGGCAGGCTCAAATATTCCTCCCCAAGAAGCTCTTAGAAGAAAAGCTCAAGCGTGTAGGCCAGTCCAACATCCTGCTTCTCAAAAATCCCCCACCATCCCCCAGCAAGCCCAGCAAATCCAGCAAGCCCCTCTACACCGCCCCCATCGCGCTTGAGGACTACGGCCTGAGCTGGAAGAAACTCAAGAGCGGAGAGTACGAGCTGGGCAGTCAGCAGAGCTTCATCCCCGAGGCACTCGGCAGCCTCGCGCGCGATCTGCCCACCTGCAAGAGGGCGATGCTGAGCTACTTTGTCAACAGCATCAACGCTCACGGCAAGAGCACACCCTATTCCTTCATCACGGGAGAAGGCACAGATTTACGACAGAATGAATGCCGAATCACCCAATGGCTCGCTGACGATCTGAATCTACGCGTGGGCGACCGCCTGCGCATCAGCTACTACGACATCCAATCTCAGGGCGAGTGGCAGACGCGCGAGCAGGTGCTCAGCGTCGTGGGCATCGTCCCCACCGAGGACAGGCGCGAGCTCGTTCCCGCCTTCCCCGGCTTTGCCGAGAGCGAGAGCTGCACCGACTGGGACTCCAGCCTCCCCATAGACACCGCCACGATACGCGAGAAGGACGAGGCGTACTGGAGGCAGTATCAGAGCAGTCCGAAGATCTTTGTCTCCCTGCCCACCGCGCAGCGTCTCTTTGGCTCGCCCCATGGGCAGTGGAGCGCGCTACGCTTTGACAGCGATGCACGCGGCGCGCTCGAAGCCCAGCTGGCGAAGCACACCAGCCTCTTTGCCCCCATCCCCTTGAAGGAGCAGAGCCAACAGGGGGTCGCGCAGGGTATGGACTTCTCGGGGCTCTTCCTCGGGCTGAGCTTCTTTGTCATCATCGCCGCCCTCATCCTGCTCTACCTCATCACCGTGCTCCATATGGACACGCGCAAGCAGGAGCTCGCCATCCTGCGCAGCATGGGCTATTCCTCTCGTCAGCTCTTCCTGCTACTCGGCAGTGAATTCACCCTCTACACCCTGCTGGGCGGATTGCTCGGTCTCGTGCTCGCGGCGGATTATGTCTGGCTCATCCTCACGCTGCTCAACAGCGCGTGGCAGAGCATCACGGGCTCACTGCACATCGAGCTGCATCTCGCTCTGGGGGACTTTGCCCTAGGCTTCGGCATCTCCACGCTCATCTGCCTACTCAGCATGGCACGAGCCCTGCACAAGAGTCTTCGCGCGAGCCTCCAGCAGGAATTGGAGCAGGACTACAGCCGCGTCTCATGGACGCGCCGCGATCGCCTCTGGCTGGGCATTCTGCTCGGTCTCTTTGCGGCGGGGACAGTCGCCGCCTACCTCAGCGCGCCCGCGGAGCAGATGATGTATTTCTTCACCAGCTCCTTTATCCTGCTCTTCCTGAGCTTCAAGCTCGTCAAGTACCTCATCCAGCGCGGCTCTCGCAGCGAGCTTCGCGGGCTCGTCACCCTCGCAGCGAAGAACAACGCCCGCTTTCTCCCGCGTGCGATGAGCATCCTAAGCATCCTCGGGCTGGGTGTCTTCCTCTGCGGACTGACCATTCTGAACTACAGAACGCTGGGCGATGACCCGACAAAGAGCTCGGGCACAGGCGGCTACTACGGTATCTTCACCACCGTAGCCCCCATCAAGTACGACCTCAACACGCCCGCAGGTCGCGAGCAATACCAGCTGGAGAATCTGCCCGAAAAGCTGCGATTCTGCCAACTCCGCCTCGTCGAGGGTTCCTCAGCGGGCTGCCTCAATCTGAACCGCGTGTTGCGCCCCCAGCTGCTCGGTGTCCCCGCGCGCAGCCTTGAGGGTCGCTTTAGCTTCACCCAAGACGAGGCGAGCTGGGATCTCCTAGAGCAGGATCTCGGCGACAACATCATCCCTGTGATCGCCGATGCCGAGGTCATCCAGTGGAGCCTCGGCCTGAGCCTCGGCGACGAGCTGCCCTACCTCGCCAGCGATGGCAAGGAGTACCGCCTGCGCTTCGTCGCCGCACTAACCAAGAGCCTCTTCCAAGGCTACGTGCTCGTCTCAGAGGCGAATATCCAGCGCATGTACCCGCATCTCGGAGGCAGCCGCCTGCTGCTCGTCGATTTTGACTCCCAGCCCTATGCCAAGCAGATCAGCGAGCGACTCGACAGGCAGGGCGTGTTCTTCACCCGCGCCGCCGACAGGCTCAATCTCTTTAATGCAGTGCAGAATACCTACCTCATGATCTTCTTCTGCCTCGGCAGCATCGCGCTCGCCTTGGGTTGTGTGGGATTCGTCCTCCTCATCAAGCAGCATCTGAGCCTGCGCAGGCATGAATTCTTCCTACTGCGCAGCGCGGGCTACTCCACGGGACAGCTGACGCGTCTGATCATCTTAGAAAACACGCAACTACTGCTACTCGGCATGGGGACAAGCCTCCTCGCCCTGCTCAGTGCCGCCGCGCCCCTCATCGCCCAAGGCATGGTGCAGCCGCCCTACCTCATGGTGCTAGGCTGCTTTGCGGGCATCACCCTCTTGGGGCTCATCGGCATCATCGCCATCGCCTACCTCGGCGCGCGTGACAGGCAGTGAAGCGCTCTCCATTAACTCAATAAAACAAGGACGCGACATTCATGGAGAATGTCGCGTCCTTGTTTAAAAAATGCAAT
>CAYJOV010000156.1:0-5225 GCA_964371905.1 uncultured Akkermansia sp.
CAAAAGATGCCTCGTGAAGCGATTTTCGACTCCCCCTTATTTAGAATGACGAGAACTTAGAAGTCCCCTATAGATCCGACATCGCCCATGCAGCGAGTGCCTTGGCATGAATCTCGGTTGTATCAAAGACGGCAATATCGAGATCGTCCTGCTGAATGAGCAGTACAATCTCCGTACAACCGAGGATAACCCCTTGCGCCCCTTGAGCTACGAGATCCGCGATGACATCAATATAGAGCTGCTTGGACTCAGGCTTCACATGACCTTGGCAGAGCTCATCAAAGATGACGCGATGCACCTCATCGACATCCTTCTCTTCGGGGATGAGCACATCGACCCCCTGATCCATGAGACGCTGCTTGTAAAAATCCATCGTCATCGTGTACTTTGTCCCCAGAAGAGCCACCTTACTCAGCCCCGCAGCCTTGATCGCATCGGCGGTTACATCGACGATATGAATGAGGGGTATATCAATTTGCTCCTGAATCTGAGGGGCAATACTATGCATCGTATTGGTGCAAATCGCTACGCAATCAGCCCCGCCCTGCTGGAGGCTCATCGCGGCGTCACTGAGCAGCTTGGTACTCGCCGGCCAATCGCCTGCTTTTTGGTATTCGACGACCTGATGAAAATCAAAACTCTCCAATCCAATACGCGCCGAGTGCAGCCCCCCTAGCCTCTCCTTCACAGCCTCATTGATCAGCTCATAATAGAGAATCGTGCTCTCCCAGCTCATACCGCCTAATAAACCTATTTTCTTCATCTCTTAGAATTTCTATAATACATAGCACCACGACAGGGGCATGGTCTAACATAACGCCATGTCCCCCCGCAGGTCAAGTATATAATCACCGCTCGAGCGGATTTGCCCCTCTCTCCCCAGCTAGCTCTTGCGGCGGCGGCGCAGAAGGGCACCTGCAAGCCCCAGCAAGGCGAGAGACGCGCTACTGGGCTCGGGCACCACATCAGCCTCGATAAAGAAATTCCCCGTGGTGCTATCGTAGACGAGATTAGAATCCTCTGAGACACCTAATGCCGTGGCATCTACATTAAAGTAATCAGCGAGTAGCCACTGCGAGCTCTCGGTCACGATAGTGTCTCCTATCATGAGAGAGTCCAGCCCCTCAAAGAGGACGAGCTGCTGATTCTCATTGATGAGAGAGTCCCCTTGCAGCGTGAGGGTGATGGGTGTATCTTCACTGAGAATGAGCTGTGCGCCATTGACAAAGCGGAGGCTGCTCTCCATGGTGATACCATCGGCGGCGCGTAGATCGAGTGTCGCCCCGATTTCTGCGCTGTTTGTAAGCATGCGTGTCTGGAGCGCGGCCTTCACATGGAGCTCACCACCGAGGACAATAATACCAAGAACAGATTCGGCACAGGCTGTCACACCAGCGTGCAAGACTAAATTCCCTGCCACATCAAGGCTACTGTCTGCCTCGGTGAAGCCGAACTCACTGCCCGAGGCGAGCACGACATCCCCGCTCACCGAATTACTGCCCACAATCTGCAGCGAGGCACCGCTCTCTATGGTCAGATCCCCTGTAATGGTATTGTCCTCTGATACGAAGCTGCCCTCGGAAATTGTTACATCATTGATCTTGAGCTGTGTATTTCGAATATGGAGCTCTTGCGAGCCTGTTTTTTTCAGACTGGTGGCTGTGATCGAGTGGGTGTTGCCCTCAAAGCGGTAGGCGATGGCGTCGTTGGCGACTTCGATGTTGGGGGCAGTGACGGCCTTGGCGAGGGTCACGCTGCGCTGGGTCTCACCGGCTTGTTGGTTGGCATCGTTGAATACGACATCGCGCTCGCTGTCGTATTCACTGGCAAAGTAGCCATCAAACTCTGTTCCGTCAATATCAGCATAGCGCATCCAGCCGCTCGATGCTGTGGGTACACCCCCATCATCGTTGGGATCTGTGCCGCCCCATTCACTACTACCAGCACTCCACACCTGCTTGGTTGTGGCTTTATTGTAGGAGGCCTCAAGCGCGATGAGGCTATCAGGGGTGTCAATGTAGCTGGTGCTAGTGAGACTCCATTCACTCTTACCATAGGTTTCCCAGAAGACTTGGGTTGCCTCGTCGCTGTAGAGCATGAATTTGCCATTCACGCGCTTGGCATAGACCTTGACCAGCTCATAAGACTGGTCATCCGAGTCGGCGACATAGAGCGCGAGAACACCCTCCGTGTCTGTCATCTCAAAGCCGTAGCAGGTCACGACATGGGCAGTTCCAGATGTGGGTGTGAGATTGAGCGCGGCGAGCTGACCTTTCACAAGTCTGCTATATGCATTACCTTTCTTTTCGTAGCCTAGGGCCTCGGCGAGCTTGTCAGCGAGTTGATTGGTATCCAATACGTAGTTAAAACTTATAAGATTGGTCGAGGAGGAAAAGTCACTCACTTCATCAATGGAGGGAAAGTACTTAGCAAAGTAGCCGCCATCCTCTGCTGTCACTCCCGTTTTAAGTATTGACGACGTACCGTAGCCTTTGGAGCCTGCAAGATACCACTCAGCAGCCATAGCCTGACTGGACGTCTTATTAAGAAAATTATCATAAAAGAGCAAGTTCAAATCCAAGGACTGCGCCCCCGCCAGTTCATCTCTAAAGTCAGGATTGTAGGTATTGCCCGATACCGCTTCTTTCTGTGCGAATACACCATAATACTGCTGCCAATACTCAATCGTGTTTGCACCCGTCTGATTCCAGCAAGACAGTGAATCATATCTTAGATTTTTATAATACTCAGCACTATTCGCCGTCGGCTTCGCATCGTCTGTGCGTCTGTCGTAGAGATCGCCCAAGATGGATTCCATCGAATGCCCCGCTTCCAAAAGTGCGGTCACGGCTTTGTACTGATCATAGGAGGAATACCAGAATTTTCCCTTACCAGAGTCATAGAATTGATTCGAGGCTTCAGGATTAACGAGGTCGACTCCATCTGCTAAATACGTTTGCGCGTGCAGCAGAGAAAACGATGAGCTCAGGGCAACAATAAAACCAGTATAGTAAGGACAAGACATAAGATGTAGAGTAATCAGAAGAGAAAAGCTAACTAAGCCTAGCAAATTAGAACTATTATGGCAACTATAAAAACAGACACTCCCCCAATTCACCCAAAACACTCACCTTTAAGGCAAGCTCATGATGAAGCCCCCTGCTGCTTCATCTCGCGGCGCGCGCGGCGACGCTCTTGGGTCACCTGATCTTCGGAGGCACCTAGATTACGCAGCAGATGACTCGTCATACTCAGAGCCACTTCTTCCTCGCCAGAAAACACCGTCTGAGCCCCCTCAGCGCGCAGCTTCTTCGCATCGCTCAGGTAGCTGGTATGCGCCATGACCTTGATATCGGGATTGAGCGACTGAGCCGCACTCGCAATCTCGTGACTCGGGGCCGCAGCAGCCGTGATGATTATAGCGCGCGCCTCACGCACCCCTGCCATATCGAGCACATGGCGATGGCGTGCGTCTCCGAGCAGAGCGGGGATATCCTCCCCCGCCAGTCGGTTGACCGTGTCTATATTCATCTCCAGCACCACGACATCCATCTCGTAGCTGCGCAGCACGCGAGCGAGGATTTGGCCACAAGGACCATAGCCCACGAGGATGATTCGATGGCTGTCCTCATCGGGGGGAGCGGGCGCGTTGAGATCCTTTTGCTTGAGTAGTCCGATGCGACGGACCTCCAGCCAGCGTGTCAACTGCGGGGTAAAGCGGTAGATGACCGAGTTGAGCGTGATCGTGATGATAGCCACCCCCGTGATCACATTGGCAGCCGAGGCTGGCAGCAGGAAGTAGGTACCCGCGGCCAAGGAGGCAAGGATGAAGGAGAACTCCCCTATCTGCGAGAGAGCCGCCGCTACGCCCACCGCCATGCGACTGGTCTTGCCCAGCAGCAAGATCACCGTGAAGGCAATGAGGGGCTTGGCAAAGAAGCTCAGGCAAAAGGTAGCCAGAGCCAGCTGCCAGTGATCTAGCAGCCCCGACAAGCTAAAGCCCATCCCGATGGAGACAAAGAACAGCACCGCAAAGGCATCGCGCATCGGCAGCGCATCGCTCGCCGCACGCGCGGAGAAGCGACTCTGCCCGACCACCATGCCTGAGAGGAAGGCTCCCAGCTCCATCGAGGCATTAAAGACATAGGACGACAGCACAGCAATGCCCAAGGCGAGCACCAGCACCGCAAGGGTGAAGAGGTCTCCCGAGCTGCTGCGCGACACATGCGCCAGAATATAGGGAATGACCCTGCGCCCGAGGAGGCCTATACCGATGACGAGCAGCCCTAGCTTGAGAATCATCCAGCCGAGAGCCTCGGCTACAGCCAGCACCCCTACCCCCTTCGTCCCATCGAGGATATCGACGATGACGGGCAGCAGCACGAGCAGCATGATAGTGACGATGTCCTCCACGACCAGCCAGCCCACCCCCGTATGCCCGATGGGTGTCTGGAGCACGCGATTGTCCGCGAGCACGCGGGTGAGTACGACGGTGGAGGAGACGCAGATACAGAGCCCATACATGATGGGGCTAAATGAATAGGGATCACCCTCACCAAAGAAGAAGTACGCGAGCGCCCCGAGGCAGACGCTCGTCACGATACAGATCAGAGCCCCAGGGACAGCCACGCGTCGCACCGCGAGCAGATCCTTGAAGTGGAACTGCAAGCCCACGCCAAAGAGCAGCAAGATCACCCCCACATGGGAGAACTCCGCCACCAGATGGCTATCCACCCGCATCCCCCAGAGATGCCCCGCCGCGATCATCCCCGCCAGCAGGTAGCCGACGAGAGGCGAGAGGCGTAGGCGCTGGGCGATGATGCCCAGCACGAGAGCGAGACTCAGACCGATAGCCAGTGTTGCGATCATGACATCAGGCGAGCCCAGAGGACCTTCAGATAGCGACCCTCGGGATAGGTGGAGAGATAGGGGTGATCCCAACCAGGACCTGACATCTCCACGATCTGGAGACGACGCCCGAGACGCTGCGCGGCCTTGATCACCGTCTTCTCAAACTCATGAGCCGAGAGTAGCCCCGAGCAGGAGCAGGTGACGAAGAGACCACCAGGGCGCACGCACTGCATGCCCAGCATATTGAGATCATAGTATTTCTTGATCCCCTCCTCCTTCTCCTCATCGCGACCGAGGACGAACTTGGGAGGATCGAGCAGCACCACATCAAAGAGCTTGCCATTGCGCACCATCTGGCGCGCGTAGACAAAGGC
>CAYJOV010000157.1:0-5219 GCA_964371905.1 uncultured Akkermansia sp.
TATGGAGCGTAAGGATCTCCTCAGCATCAACGGTAAGGTCTTCGTCGGTCAAGGCAAGGCTATTGCTGAAAATGCCAAGCCCAGCTGCAAGGTATTCGTTGTGGGTAATCCCTGCAACACAAACTGCCTCATCGCTATGCACAATGCAACTGGTCTTCCCAAGGAAAACTTCTTTGCCATGACCATGCTCGACGAGCTGCGCGCCAAGAGCCAGCTTGCTGCCAAGGCAGGTGTCCACTCCTCCAGCATCACCAATATGTGCATCTGGGGCAACCACTCCGCCACTCAGTATCCTGACTTCACCAATGCGAAAATCGACGGCAAGCCTGTCACCGACGTCATCACCGACATCGAATGGCTCAAGGGTGAGTTCATCGCCACTGTCCAGCAGCGTGGTGCTGCCATCATCAAGGCTCGTGGTCTCTCCTCTGCAGCTTCCGCTGCCAACGCTGCTCTCAAGACTGTTCAGATGCTTGCCAATCCTACCCCCGAGGGTGACTGGTTCTCCGTCTGCACAATCACAAGCGAAGGCAATCCTTACGACCTGCCCGCTGGCATCATCTGCTCCCAGCCTACACGCGTGAATGCGGATGGTACCTACACTATCGTCGAAGGTCTGCCCATCGATGAGTTCTCCAAGGAAAAGATCGCCGCTACCTGCGACGAACTCCTCGCAGAACGCGCTGATGTCGCTGAGCTCCTCGGCTAAACGACATTCCACAATAATATTTTTTATGAGCCATCCTCTTAGGGGATGGCTCTTTTTTAATGTTTAATAGCAAAGGAGTTTCGTTAGATAAAAGCAGAATCAAAAAACTGATTGACAGGAGGACACGAGCGCGTCATTCTATTGATGAGTAACAGCACTCAACCCATCTTATGAGAAAACGACACCTATTAAGCTACGCCCTCATGGCGACTCTTATGCTGAGCTCCTGTGAGACCCTCACCCCTGAGCAGCTCCGCTACCGCCAAGCCGAATATGAACTCGCCATGACCAAGCTGAGTAAGAACAAGGGCACCCAAGCCGCCCTCCCCCATCTCCACAATGCCGCGGCTCTGTCCCATCCCGATGCCTCCTTCATGCTCGGTGAGATCTATAGCTCGGGCAAGTCCATGGCACCGAATTGGCCTGAGGCCGTCCGATGGTATAGAAAGGCAGCATCAGCGGGCATTTTGCGTGCACAACAGACCCTTGCGGATGTCTACCACCATGGTCGCCCAGGTGTGTCCTACAACTATCAGGACGCTATCCGATGGTACCGCCGCGCGGGAGACAAGGGCGATACGAATGCACAGGCTCAAGCGGGCTTTCTGCTACTCGAGACAGCAACGAGTGACTATGACTTCAAAGAAGCCCATACTTGGCTTGAGCGCGCAGGGCGCAACGGCAATGCACGCGCGCGCATGCTCGCCTATGATGTGGGGCGCGATATAGAGAGACGCGAAGAGCGCGAACGCCGCCGCGCCGAACGCGAACGCCGTCAGCGCGAGCATGAGCGCAGGCTGCGCGACATTGAAAATAGCTTTAAGAGCAATCTTGAGAGCACGCGCAACACGCGCGATGAGTCTAAGAAGGGCGATCTAGATAAGTTCAAACGCGACATGGAACGCAAGCGAGAGCAAGCGCGCAAGACGCAGGAAGACAAGCAGCAAGCGAATCGCCCCGAACCCAACAAAGATAAAAAGCGAAACGAAAATCGTCCCAAACGCGAGAAAAAGCAAGATCCAAGCTAATGCGAAGGGGGATACCTCTTATTATTACTTTGGCTGTAGTTGATGGGAGCAGGCACCGTCTGCGTACTTGATTAGCTAGAGTCCATCAAGTTAAGAGCAAAAAGAAGCTTTGAGATTCAGATATGGCCATTTGCGCGACCCCTGCAATTTGTTCCATTAACTACTGCCAAAGTAATAATATCGCTGAACAAGAGAACCCCCAAGAAGGCTCGCCTCTCGAGATCTTTTTGTGGTATTTTCTCCATTTTTATAATCAACAGTAGTCACATTCCGTTGAAAATGAAGAAAATACCCCAAAAAGACTCTCTAGATTTCGGTGACATATCTCACTCGCCTACGAGGTGACGTGGGGAGAACTGGTCTCAGATGGCTCATTCGAAATGTGTGGGCTTATAAATTTCAAACTACCAGTGCTAAGAGAACTCCTCCTAGAAATTGCTCCCTACTCGCTTGAACTCCTCGGGGTATTCGTTCTTAAACTGCTCAAAGACAGCTCTTGGGTCACGGGGATTCTTTTGTAAGGCGGCGTAGATCTTGTCTCTCATCTCAAGTGCTGCCGTGAAGGAGGCTTTTTCACTCCCGTACTGCTTATCGGAGAAGTACTTGGTGAATTGATTCCACCTACGGCAGATGCTCAGTCTCCAACCTTGGAATGAGGTCGTCTCATAGGTGTAGCGTGTGATGTTGCGCTGGGGCATAATGTGTCCTTTCTAGTAATTGTCGTTTTGTTTCTTGTAGGATCAAATATGTTTGATCTAATAAAATATTGCCATTTTCACCAATAATTATCAAATCTAATTTATTAAATATTAGTCAAAAATAACAGAAGCGTTTATATACATGTTTATAATCAAAAAACTAACATTTGTATAATTTTAATATTTTTAAAGTGCGAAAACAATGTTGTACTACAAAATAACAATTATTGACGCTTTTCTATAATCATTAATCTTCCAACTATCTGTGATCTACGCATGGTTAGAGAAAGAGCGTTAAAAAATAATTTTCATTAGAGGCTTCTACCTCAATTTAAATCTCAGACAAAAAGCCGCATAACAGAACTAGCAAATGTGCTAAAAATCCCCACATTCACGGGAATTCTGCCCCCGCTCTCGATCAGCATATGGGATTGCACCTCAAGGGAAATAATCACTGGATGAAAACGCTCCACCATATCCCATGCGACGTACAGGAGAAGAGATAGACCAATCTCTCCTCCTGCAAAAAAGGCAGTATAGCCAAACTATGCCGCCTCATTTATGGAGCTGACTCTAGTGGGCTTTTGGAAGGATAAATGCTGAATTACGTTGAAGCTATTGTTCTCATCCACTCATCATCTCTCTGAGAATGTAGGCTAAGGGGCACGCGCGTCTATTGCTCCCGAGCAAAATCTCCGCGAGAGCCCCCATTAGCGAGCCTTCGCATAATAGCTATTGAGTCAACCCGTCTTTTTTTGCCTGATTCCAATAGGCATACTCAGATCGATTAAAATCGACATACTCAGGCGACAAATCCGTTGTATAGACCCTGTGAGATGCCTCTCCGAGATTGAGGTTGATACGGATGACAAAGTCACGCACCAGCACCGCCTCTCGTAGGGTATCACTCGGGGTATCTGTTTGCTCGCCAGCTCGACAGGCAGGCAGGCCTGCGATATCAATATCGATGAGCTCCTCGACGATGGGAGCTCCCGAGTAGCCTATTGCGTGAATGATGCGCCCCCAGTTGGGGTCATTACCATTCCACGAGCTCTTCACGAGAGCCGACTTGGAGACAGCCTCTGCAACGCGCTTGGCATCGGCATGACTGCGTGCGCCCTCCACTTGGACAGTGACAAACTTCGTCACACGCTCGCCATCCTGTACAATAAGTTTCGCCATGATGAGCATGACATGGTGCAGTGCCTGCTCAAAGAGATTCCAGCCGGCAGAGTCAGCAGAGAGCTCTACACCTGAGGCTCCATTAGCCATGACGATGCAGGTATCATTAGTACTCATATCACCATCAATGGTAATGCAGTTGAAGGACTGCTCGACTCCTCGACGCGTTGTCGCATCGAGATCAGAACGATTGACCCCAGCATCCGTACTTACAAGGCAGATCATGGTCGCCATCGTGGGGCTGATCATCCCTGCGCCCTTGCAGCACGCACCAATGCGTACAGGCTTACCATCAATGAAGATCTCAAGAGCAATCTCCTTCTTACGCGTATCACTAGTCATGATCGCATGAGCGAGATCTTCACCCTTCTGCGCAGAGAGATTCGCACAAAGCTCTGGTATACGAGGGGAGATGCGCAGCATTGGCATGGGCAAGCCTATGACACCGGTTGAACAAACAGCAACCTCTTGTGTCTCTAACCCCAATTGCATTGCCACATCACGGCACTCACCCAGCGCATCCTCCAGGCCTCGCTGCCCCGTGCAGGCGTTGGCATTGCCGCTATTAACAATGATAGCGCGGTAATTGCTCTTCGCGAGATGGCTCTCGCTGACGCGTACGCAGGCGGCTCTTACTTGATTGATTGTAAATGTTGCAGACGAGTTCGTAGGTACGAGAGAGTAGAGCAAAGCGAGGTCGAGGCGTGTGGCCTCGGGATTTTTGATACCGCAGCTTATCGCATTAGCAACAAAGGCGTGAGGAGCGGTGATGCCGCCCTCAATGAGTTGATGGGGGAATGGTTGAGTCATCGGAGAAACAAGGTGTGATTCGATCGTGCGAGATTTTTTCATAATTTCAATCATGATGCAAGAACAAACATTCTAATCAAGTAATCAGACCGTTATTTCTTCCCATTATCTATTACTAAAGTAATAAGCGAGCTTCTCTTATATTGAATTTTGATAAAATCTTGGAGTGCGGTTATATTATAAACACTCCTGGAGCAAGAGGCTAGGAAAGCAGGGCAAGGTAGCAAACAGTACTTAAAAGCCCAATACTTCATCAAGAGCAATCCTAGTAGATGCGGCTGGCGCGGAGTGAAAGCACTACGTCTTATTCTGGGAGACCCTGCCTAAGCCTGAAAGGGCGGTTGCTAAGGAGTGCAATTGGCAGGGAGTCAGCAGAACCCATAGTACCTATCATCAGATAGGGAAGGGGTGAATCCAAATGGCAAGCGAGCCGAGAAACTCACAAATGCAGAGCAACAGAATCAAGTAAGTCAGAAAAGGCTGAGCCTATCACAGGGGAAGGAGGGTGCGATTCCCACTGATACCTGCGACTGGGAGTTGAAGCATAAGTGGCGTGGAAAGACAAACTTAGCTTGGGGTGGAATTATCTACCTGTCTCCATTTGGAAACCGCCGTATGCCATAAATGGCACGTACGGTGGTGTGAGAGGGGACGAAAGCCCCCTACTCGATTCAGCTATTTTCACCTCTTTTACGATACGGGGTCTGCCAACTTTTCCCTTGATTAGCCCTCGCGCTTTTTTTCGTATCAATTGTCTATCTCGTGGAAAACTCCGATCAGGTCTACTATTCA